>NZ_NGVM01000317.1:0-233 GCF_002238115.1 Streptococcus sp. KR
CAACAATATCAGCAGACCAGGTTTTGATTCAAACGATTGCGGTTGGATTGAACAACCGTGAACGGGCTGAATGGGAAAATGGCCGCAGTACCACGTCACCGTATATTCCAGGTCGTGATGTTGTCGGGGAGATCGTTAAAGTTGGCGATCAAGTTTCCGATTTAAGTGTTGGCCAAACGGTCATGACACACACTGAACATGGTTATGCGGAATATGTGGTTGGTGATTTGGAC
>NZ_NGVM01000318.1:0-232 GCF_002238115.1 Streptococcus sp. KR
GATTGAGGGATCCAACGTGAGCCTATTTTAAACTCAATATCTGCCAGATGAATCCGTGGAGGGCGAACAGATTCTAACAAATCTAAAGCATGGGACCAGTCATATTCTTGGTTGTTTTCCTCTACTAATAGTTGAACTACTTCTATCTTATTGAGAATGTCTCCTGATAAAAACTGATTCTTAGAAAGGTATTTTCTTTCCCCTCTTAAATAGCTTTCTGGATCCATTAAAA
>NZ_NGVM01000319.1:0-232 GCF_002238115.1 Streptococcus sp. KR
AATAAATTTGATATTATTGCCAAAGCTTGGTGAAATGGGAGACAAACAATTGGTATGACATAGGCAGGTATATTACCTAGGAAGAATCACGCGGTAATATTTCGTCGTCAAATAAAACCGATAAATCACGAAAAATTTATTATAAGCAAAATTTCTATTCGTGACAGTTTGCAAACGAAACAAATCTTAGGCAATGAGTTAAATATTGAAAAGAAAATTGTTGCAGATCAGG
>NZ_NGVM01000320.1:0-231 GCF_002238115.1 Streptococcus sp. KR
TTTCTGAGTCTTGAAAATCTCTTTTGGCATGCGAAACAATCTTCACATCCTTCATCTTCTGCACCCAGTTCATGTCCAGACCGTCCGCATAGTAGTTGCCATCGCTATCGACAATGATTTTACTTAGTTGCGTAGCTCCTTTGATGGCTAAGGCAAGGATTTCTAGACTATCACTAAAATACTGGGATACCTGTGAGACAAAAAATTCTAGTTTTTCAATCTTATCATTCA
>NZ_NGVM01000321.1:0-231 GCF_002238115.1 Streptococcus sp. KR
GGAATAATTTCCACTGTTTATAAGCATAGTTGTTAGGTTGATGTTCGTTCAGTTCTTCAAACATCTGCTCGACAGGACTTGGTACATCTGGATCCTCTCGATACATATTTCTTAATAGATCCGCAACGTGACCCAGGTTTGGCACATATAACTGGACTCCAGTTTCAGGATCCTTAGAGTCAAAATAGAGATAACCAATCAATGCACGTTGCAGCATCAACTCTGCTTGAA
>NZ_NGVM01000322.1:0-231 GCF_002238115.1 Streptococcus sp. KR
GGAATAATTTCCACTGTTTATAAGCATAGTTGTTAGGTTGATGTTCGTTCAGTTCCTCAAACATCTGCTCGACAGGACTTGGTACATCTGGATTCTCTCGATACATATTTCTTAATAGATCCGCAACGTGACCCAAGTTTGGCATGTATAACTGGACTCCAGTTTCAGGATCCTTCGAGTCAAAATAGAGATAACCAATCAATGCACGTTGCAGCATCAACTCTGCTTGAA
>NZ_NGVM01000323.1:0-231 GCF_002238115.1 Streptococcus sp. KR
TAATGTAAATAATTCCTTTAGCTATCGCAACTAAGGCAGTTGTCCAAGCTCCAGTCTTATCAACCGTCAACAGGTCGTTAGTTACAATGGCTGGATAAAGCATGATAATAACCACTAAAATCAATCCCTGAAGGACAGCAGCAATATAGAGCTTAAAGAAACCGAGGCAGATCGGGCGTAAGCTATCCACCATGTAACAAGCGACAATAATTTTAGCGATTCCCTTATACG
>NZ_NGVM01000324.1:0-231 GCF_002238115.1 Streptococcus sp. KR
CGGAAGATTCAACGTTGGCATTAATTTGGCAGCAGGATGATCAAGATGAAGTTGAGAATCCAGAAACATGGGTGAAAAGTAATCCATTACTAGATTTACCGGCTAAGCATGATACCCTACTGAAAGGGTTAATTAGTGAACGTGATTCTAAACTGGAAGACGGTACGTTAAACGATTTCATTAACCGTAACCTCAATATGTGGTTGCAGACGGCTAAAGATAAATATTTGA
>NZ_NGVM01000325.1:0-231 GCF_002238115.1 Streptococcus sp. KR
ATTGAAACGTCACTAGAATGAGTAATCTTAGTTATCTCAAAGACCATGTGAACCAATCGCTCCAATTCTTCTGGATTAAATAATGCACCAATTGGTGAAATCCGCATTCCAGCACCATTAGTTAGTGCCTGATCCGTGATGGGACGTGGATCCTTACCATCTTTAAGAGCTGTTAACGCTGCTTTGCTGCTCGGTCCAAGAATATTGTTCTCCCAGGCACCAACAGACTCT
>NZ_NGVM01000326.1:0-231 GCF_002238115.1 Streptococcus sp. KR
ATACATCTAAAAGGTGAACGTGTTGTCTGAGAGCGCGTAATTATTTACTTTTTTCTTTGTTAGCATCGCTGGATTCCAAAGCCTGCATTTGAGTCGTAAGCGTATTTTGTTCAGGTTAAATTAAAATTGCAAGTTACTTATTACAAGATACAAGTTACTAGATACAAGTTACAGATTACAAGTTACTTGTAATCTGTATCTGGGTGACTCTTTTTATAGCTTCGAAGCCCA
>NZ_NGVM01000032.1:0-7288 GCF_002238115.1 Streptococcus sp. KR
AAGACTCAAGAAGACGTCAACAAAGCCCTCAATAACGCTCTTGAACAAATCAAGCAATTGCAACCTAGCCAACCAGAACAACCAGTTGAACCGAAACAACCTGAACAGCCTGAAATCAATTATGATAAGGCTATGGCTAGCCTGACTGAAGCTATCGAGAAAAAAGTGGCTGAGCTTGGTGCCAACAACGATGCTAAGAAAAAATTAGTTGAAATTACTGACAAAGCAATCGCAGCTATTCAAGAGGCTAAGACTCAAGAAGACGTCAACAAAGCCCTCAATAACGCTCTTGAACAAATCAAGCAATTGCAACCTAGCCAACCAGAACAACCGGTTGAACCGAAACAACCTGAACAGCCTGAAATCAATTATGATAAGGCTATGGCTAGCTTGACTGAAGCTATCGAGAAAAAAGTGGCTGAGCTTGGTGCCAACAACGATGCTAAGAAGAAATTAGTTGAAATTACTGACAAAGCAATCGCAGCTATTCAAGAGGCTAAGACTCAAGAAGACGTCAATAAAGCTCTCAATAACGCTCTTGAACAAATCAAGCAATTGCAACCTAGCCAGCCAGAACAACCAGTTGAACCGAAACAACCTGAAAAACCAATTACTTCTTCAATTCCTGAAGAAGGAGTTAAAGAGCTTACCTTCCAACTCCCAAGTTTGGATATTGTCAAGAAGGCAGTACCATTCAAGACTATCCGTCGCGAAAATCCACAATTAGACAAAGGGAAAGAACAAGTTCTAGCAGAAGGGAAAGATGGTGCTATAATCGAGTATGTCGAAGTAGATGGCAGCAATCGTAAGGTAGTTCAAACTGAATCAACTCCAGCTCTAGACCGAGTGATTGAAGTTGGGACTAAACAAAGTTCTGTAGGAACAGATACTCCACCAGTTGTGACTCTTCCTGAGTACCTTCTACCAAAAGAACCTGAAAAACCAATTACTTCTTCAAGTCCTGAAGAAGGAGTTAAGGACCTTGTCTTTAAACTTCCAAGTTTGGATATTGTCAAGAAGGCAGTACCATTCAAGACTATCCGTCATGAAAATCCAAACTTAGATAAAGGAAAAGAGAAAGTTCTAGCAGAAGGGAAAGATGGTGCTATAATCGAGTATGTCGAAGTAGATGGTAGCAATCGTAAGATAGTTCAAACTGAATCAACTCCAGCTCTAGATAGAGTAATTGAGGTTGGAACTAAACAAAGTTCTATAGGAACAGAGGCGCCACCAGTTGTGACTCTCCCTGAGTATGTTCTACCTAGAGAAACTGAAAAACCAGCTCCTGCAGTTGTAACAGAAGATTCACCAAGAAAAGATGAAAAAGCACCTGTTGCTACTACAGTTAAACAAGACAAGGAAAAACAACTCCCAGAAACTGGAGAGCAAGAAGCAAATGCCTTCTTATTCTTGGCTGCTATTACTTCAGTATTGTCTCTACTCATCTTCCAAAAGAATTTCAAAGACTAATTAAAATCTTTACTTAATTCTTTTCAATGATTCTAGCTCCCCCAAAGAGAAGGCCAGCCGGTCTTCTCTTTTTCTATATATAAATCAAAAAATATCCATAAATTTCTATGGATATCTTAGTATCTATAAAACAGAATGATTATTTGGGATAAGTATTTTCGAATTCAACTACGATATCAAGTACACAATCATCCAAAAAGATGGAGCTCTTATCTGATTTAATCAGAAATACCATAATAATCTGCTGCAAGCTCTCCGCAGATAACTACAATAGTGTACACCAGAGAACGAGCTCATCTCCTACCAAATCTACTAGCCACTATTTTAACTCCGGCATATACATAGATCCTATTTCTGGGACACTCTTTCTCCGTTACCACCCTAAAATAAAAACGATGCTCCCGCCCATCCTTGGCATTTCCCTTGTTTAAAACAAAGTAGTTTTTCTGATTCATCGCCATGGTTCGTAGGATGTCATCAATCAAGAAAGTCAAGGGTACGTTCATGGCAGAGTATTTTTGAAAATCCTCTTCAAAACGAATATAGTTATATGAAAAGTAATCCATCTGCAGTTTGTTTTCATACAGCTCTTTTCTAGTCATAAACTCCCTCCTCCCACAGCCGAATTTCTAGGATATCTGCAACATCTATCAACCTATATCCCTCGTTTGTCCTAATAGATAGAGTCTGATGTGATAACTCTCTCACCACACCGATTATAGTGATTTTCTGCTTCTTTTCCTTTAGCACAAAATTTCCCCTAAGTTGGCCAACATAAAGCTGAGAAAGCAAGTGAAACTTCTCATCTGGAGTCAAATCCGTCGAAAAATCAACACGACTTTTTTCTTCACTGAGCGAACTGGTGTGTTCTGAAAGGTAAAATCCCATCCACTTCTGCATACCTGGATCTTGATAATCTCGCGCAGATTGAAAAGGTAAATAAGAACGATCAATCATTTTAATCCATCTAATCCTCCAGCAGAATGTCCCCCAATCAGCTTGCTTCTAGCAAGACTCCTAGAGGCTTCTTCCAGTGCATTTGCTCTTAAAAGGGAAGTGAAACCAAATTGTTCCCGAATGGAGTCAATGGCCGTCTGGAGCCTTTCTTCTTTTTCTAACTTGTCAACATCATCAAAGAGAGATATCAAACCAAAGGACTCATCCACAAATCCTGAATAGTTGATTCCAACACTTCTGACTGCTCCTGAAGTGTATTTGTTATGAAATAACTTCAAAACATAATCCGTTAAGACAGCTGTATTATTGGTCGGTTCGACCTTCATTTGTGTGTGAATAGACGACCTGACCTCCTGTTTAGAGAAACCGACATAGATAGAGACAAGGGTTGTTTTCTTGCCAGACCTTCTCAATCTAATAGCCACCTGCTCCGCCATTTCCCGGAGAATAATTTCAATATCACGTAGCTTCACGTAGTCTCTCGGCAAGATTTGAGAATTCCCCAAGCCCTTGGATTTGGCTTTATAGGGCTTATGAACATTGCTCTCATCAATCCCGTTAGCATGAAACCACAAACGCAGACCAGCCTGACCCAGAGCTTTCTTTAACTGGTCTGGATTGCTGGTTGCCAATTCCTTGATGGAATAAATCCCCAGAGCATGCAAGCGTTTCTCCATCCGTCTGCCAATTCCCCAAAAATCCGTCATCTTAGGGATTGCCCAGACCTTCTCTTCCACATCCTGGTAAGACCAGTTGGCCCTCATGGTCGGAGTGTGCTTGGCCTCATTATCCAGAGCCAACTTGGCTAGTAAGGGATTGGCATTGGACATACCTACTGTAGAGTAGATCCCTGTCTGCCTCCAAATATCCCTCTGAATACGGGCAGAAAGCAAATCTAGCTTGTCTTTGCGAGAGAGACTCTTATCTGGGATGAAATAGTTGAGTGAACTAGTCAGATCAATAAAGCCCTCATCGATAGAGTAGGGATAAATATCATCTGGACCGCCATAGTTTTGAAAGATTCGCTGGATTTCCATATTGACTGCAATGTACTCGTCCATTCGAGGAGGGACAATCAAGGTAACTTGAGCCCAATCTTCGATGTAGCGAACATAGTCTGAGTCGGTAGGTAGCCCTTGCTTTCGAGCATTGTAATAGGAAAATTTTCGCGTTTTGATATCAAAAGGCAAATCATAGGCCCGACCAACATTTGACTTGCCAAAAATCTTCTTAAACAGGGGAGAGGAGGCTAGGATAAGACCAGTTGAATTATCCGCTCGACTCATGACACAAAGCGAGGTTTTCAGCGGATGTAATCCCCTTTTCACGCACTCAACACTAGCATAAAAGGATTTCATATCGACAAAGACAATGTCACTTTTGGGCTCTCTGGAATAATCAAAGTAGCCCATAGTTAACCCTCCATCGGCACAAAGTTCCCAACGATAATCCCCACAATCCGAGGATCTTCCTCATAGGAGATGAAAATATCTTTGTATTTAGGATTGATAGAGACCAGACGCAAGCCATCTTCCTCACGATAAACCCGCTTGATATAAGTCTGATTGTTGCAAACCACTGCATAAACCGCCCCATCATAGTCAAATCCTGTCTCTCGAATCAGAGCCACGGAGCCATTTTGGTATTTGGGTTCCATGGAGTCCCCAGACACCCAGGACGCAAAATCATGGGCTAGTTCCTCATTAAAGTAAACCGTATCAAAATTCTGATCATCGTAGACCGAAGCCCCAATCCCTGCTGACATGCGTTCATAAACACGGTACTCGTAGAGGCTCTCTGGCATCGCTGTTACTTTCTGGGCTTTCTCCTCTTGAGATAGGTTGCGAGCATAGAGAACAACCTTCTCCTGCCCTTGCTTGGAGAGGCTATGGTAGAGACGGACAATCTCGATCTGAGTAAAATATCCTTTGGATACCTTTAAAATGTTCTCTAACTGGGCTACCTTCTCCTTAGACGGTTCTTTGATTCCACGTTCCCAAGCTGAGTAAGCCTGGAAACTAATCCCAAGTTTCTCTGCAATTTCCCTCTGTGTCAGTTTTAACTCTTTCCTCCGAGCCTTTAATTTTTCTGGCTGATACATACTTCACCTCCTATTATGATAATTTAATGGACATTATCTCCCTTAGAAAGACTAATCGATACTTGAATCCATATTTTTAAAAACTCAACCAAAAAGGTTTAATTTTATTATATAAAAAAAGTGGACGGTTGTCTACTAGGAATATCTATTTCTGCTACACACTTAATAGTGGTATTGACCTTGTTCTATATATGTGCTAGAATTATTGTTATATATTCAATGAAAGGCTTTACACAATATGTTTCCATTCATGCCAGCAGCACGAGCAAAAACTGTTTTTGATATCCCCTATCAAAGATTATATCAACTTGGTTTTAAAGGATTAATTTTTGATATCGATCAAACTCTTGTGATGCATGGCGCCCCTGCTACAGAACAAGTTATTGAACTATTTCAAAATCTCAAAGCCATTGGTTTTCAAATTTTTCTTTTATCAAACAACGATGAAGAAAGAATATCAGAATTTAATCAACACTTATCTGTTCCTTTTATCCCTCTTTCGGAAAAACCAAATCCTAAGAACTTTAAAAAAGCTCTTGACATGATGCAGCTAAAGCCATTTGAAACAGTTATGATTGGAGATCAACTTTTTACAGATGTCCTGGGAGCTAGTCGGGCAAATATCTCCACTATCTTGGTTGATTTTTTATATGATCCTAAAGAAGGCGGAATTGGTAAAAAACGATGGGTTGAAAAATTAATACTTCATACTTACCCATTTTTGAGACAAAAAAATAAAAATTTAGATGTGATCAAAAAGGAGAAACAACATGGTTTTTTGGAATAAGGATCTATTATTTTGTGAAATTAGTCCTACAACATATAAAATCTCTTTAAAAAAAGAAAATCTAAAACGACATATCCAGAACTTTAAACAAGGAAAAAAATTCTCTAAGATTCGTCAAGAAAAGATATTACCTAACTTAGTTTCATCATATTCTACCCAACTGATAAAACGTGGTCCTGGAATTGATATTAATCTTCAAAAAGGAAAAGCTACCAACATACAGATTGCTAGTAAAAATCTAAATAACATTATCATTCATCCAGGAGAAGAATTTTCTTTTTGGAGTTTAGTTGGTAATACAACGAAGAAAAAAGGATACCAGGAAGGGCGAGTTATTATTAATGGGAAAGTAGAACCTGATATTGGCGGCGGGCTATGTAATTTAGCTAACTTGCTTCATCTTTTAATTGTTCATAGTCCTATGAAAATTACAGAATTTCATTCTCACTCTGATGCATTAGACCCTGATAAGGGGACTCGGAAACCATTTGCGAATGGAACTTCTGTACAGTATAATCATCAGGACTATCGTTTTAAAAATAATACTGACCAACTTATTCAATTGAGAACATGGGTAGAAAATGATATTCTCTTCGGAGAATTACGCAGTGAATCCCAATTCCCATTCACTTATCAGATAGTTGAAGAAAATCATCATTTCAAAAAAGAAGGCAATTATTACTATCGCAACTCCATGATTTATCGTGAAAAACTTGATAGAATAACTGAACAAACTTTGGAAAAAGAGCTTATTTTGAAAAATCATTCAAAAGTCATGTACGATCCAAAACTCATTCCTAAAGAAATGATTAGACAGTAACCTAAGTACTTTTATTTTTAAGAAAAATAACTTAGAATTAACATCAAAAGGAACATTTATGAACTCACCTAAATTAATTGTTATGCTGACGCATAATGATCACACAATTGAAAATGCACGAGAAATCTTCGAATCATGTAAGAACACCAAAGCCGAATTTTGGGGATTTAAAGAAAAACCACTTCCAATTTCGGAAATGAAGTCTTTATTTTCAGAAATGAAGTCTTACGGTAAAACTACTTTTCTTGAAGTTGTGGAATACGATGAAGAGAATGGTCTTCAAGGTGCACGAATTGCAAAAGAGTGCGGATGCGATGTTTTAATGGGGACTGTCTACTTTGATTCAATCAACGAGTTTTGTAAAGAGAATAACATAAAGTACATGCCATTCGTAGGAGAAATTAAAGAGCGTCCATCTATTTTGGAAGGTACTATAGAAAATATGATTTCTCAGGCGAAAGAATACTTAAAAAAAGGGGTCTATGGCTTTGACTTACTAGGTTACCGTTATACTGGCGACCCCTTGGAGCTAAATAATGCTTTTACTCAAGCCATACAAGCTCCCGTCTGTTTAGCCGGAAGTATTGATTGTTATGAACGGTTGAATGAAGTAATTGATACAAATCCTTGGGCATTTACAATCGGAAGTGCATTTTTTGAAAAAAAATTTGGTACAGAAATTCACGAACAGATTAATAATGTTTGTAATTATATAGAGAAATAAGGTAAAGTATACTTTGAAATTAATATGCTCTCCTATATCAAATAAATTTTACTTTTATATCAACAAACTACTCTCAAAAAGTGAGATTAAAAGTCTCACTTTTTGAGAGTAGTTTTGTATTTTGACTATCACTTTAGTAAATATTCAGCAAAAGATATTATAACTTTTATACTAAAAATAAGATCGAGCATTTTTAAAAATATGTATTAAAAATATTTCATGTTTCTGCTGTAAAAATCAATGGTGGAAATTCTTGATTTTTTATCAAAAAAAGACATCCAAGAGAAAACTCTTGAATGTCTGTAAACGTTGATATAATCGGTTCGATTAACGTTTTGAGGCAACTGACTTTGTCAGATTGCAGCCCTCATTTGTAAGCGACTAAAGTCGCAACAACTGTGTCAATTGCACCAATTTAGTAAGAAAGTA
>NZ_NGVM01000327.1:0-230 GCF_002238115.1 Streptococcus sp. KR
TGTCCTTAAAAATGGCTGTACTTGGCGTGATTTGCCGGCTGATTATCCAAAGTGGTCCACCGTTTACTACTATTGGATGAGTTGGTCAAAAGCCCCCACCCCTGATAAACCAGCTTTATTAACTCAGGTTTTAAAAAAATTGTCGCTACCTTACGATCCAAGCAGGATCGTTCGGCGTTAACTTCCTTCATTATCGTTGACGCTCAGAGTGTTAAAAATACCGAAACGGC
>NZ_NGVM01000328.1:0-229 GCF_002238115.1 Streptococcus sp. KR
CTCAAGAACAAGGCGCTCAACTAACCATTGAACCTGTTGAACTCGATTCACCGAAAGCTAATGAAGTCTTGGTTGAAATTAAGGCATCTGGTATCTGTCATACTGATGCCGCAGGAAGAGACTTTGCCACAACACCATATCCAGTTGCGTTAGGTCATGAAGGCGCCGGTATCGTTAAAGAAGTTGGTAGTAGTGTTACCAGTGTCAAACCTGGAGATCATGTTGTTCT
>NZ_NGVM01000329.1:0-228 GCF_002238115.1 Streptococcus sp. KR
TCATCAAGACAACATCAAGCAATGATGAACGACACAATACAGACTTAGCCCATTTTCTGATTCATACTGGAGCGAAGAAGGTTGGTAATAATCGGTATGTACTAGAGAATAAGCATGAGATTATTCATACAAGTCATGAACAAGCAAAGGAAGAATTGATAGACTATCTTTGCAATCATTTTGAAATCACTGATCGAACTCTTCTTATCACTAACTCGGACAATGGTA
>NZ_NGVM01000330.1:0-228 GCF_002238115.1 Streptococcus sp. KR
TCATCAAGACAACATCAAGCAATGATGAACGACACAATACAGACTTAGCCCATTTCCTGATTCATACTGGAGCTAAAAAGGTTGGTAATAATCGGTATGTACTAGAGAATAAGCATGAGATTATCCATACAAGCCATGAACAAGCAAAGGAAGAATTGATAGACTATCTCTATAATCATTTTGAAATCACTGATCGAACTCTTCTTATCACTAACTCGGACAATGGTA
>NZ_NGVM01000331.1:0-228 GCF_002238115.1 Streptococcus sp. KR
ATCGCCACCACACTATTTAATTCCTGAAAGAACTTCGTTCCCTCAAAACTAGCTAATATTAATTTTCTGTACCTTGAACACCATTTCTACTTGGTTAAGTCCTCGACCGATTAGTATTGGTCCGCTCCGTACATCACTGCACTTCCACTTCCAACCTATCTACCTGATCATCTTTCAGGGGTCTTACTTCCATATAGGAATGGGAAATCTCATCTTGAGGTGAGTTTC
>NZ_NGVM01000332.1:0-228 GCF_002238115.1 Streptococcus sp. KR
GCTTTATCTATTGATAAGGTACTCAAAAGGTAGCGTAATGGTAGTAGCAAAAGAAAGGAGATGAGACAATCATGACAGTTAAGGAAAAGAAACGGGTCCAAGTCAAGATTGATAAAGATTTGGCCGATGATACCGAAGCAGTTTTAAGCGAATTGGGCTTAAATCCAACCACGGCCATTAACATGTTTTACAAGCGGATTGTTGCTAATGGTGCTTTACCTTTTAATG
>NZ_NGVM01000333.1:0-228 GCF_002238115.1 Streptococcus sp. KR
GGTAGCTTTACCACATATGTCAACTGGTTCTCTATCGTCGGCGGAGTTGCCGTTTCACTACTTTGCTTCATTCACGGATTAAACTTCCTGCGCTTGAAGACAAGTGGCGAATTAAGAGCACGTGCCGAAAAGTGGAGCAAGATTCTTTATCCGGTATTGCTTGCCGGTGAAGTTGTCTTTGTTATCTTGCTTTACTTGACCACTGATTTCTTTGCTCGTAAGCCAATG
>NZ_NGVM01000334.1:0-228 GCF_002238115.1 Streptococcus sp. KR
ACCCTTACTTTGAATGGTGTTCATGATCTTAGTTAAATCCTGGTTGTTTCTGCCTAAGCGATCTAATTCAGTGACCAGGACAATATCTCCCTCACAAATATAGGCCAGCATTTTTTGCAGTTCTGGCCGATTAGTGTTAGCTCCACTTAATTTATCCGTAAATAATTTATCAACGCCTTTTAAGGCCGCTAGCTGTCGATCTAAATGTTGCTCTTTGGAACTCACACG
>NZ_NGVM01000335.1:0-228 GCF_002238115.1 Streptococcus sp. KR
AACTTGTTTGGAAAGGTCGCCGGCTCCTTCTTGAAGCTTGGTTTATTACCACTTCGAGTTCTTTCATTCAATGGTGTTCCTGAGTTTATCGGCAATATAATTGCTGGATTGGGTAAGGCATTCACTTATCCACTTGCAATTCTTAACGTCCTTAACCTCACCATTCCTGGTTGGCTTTTGGGTCGATTGTTGACTCACTTGGTTGATCTTGGAAGTCTCGTAAAGATC
>NZ_NGVM01000336.1:0-228 GCF_002238115.1 Streptococcus sp. KR
GTATACTTTGTCCGTTTAAATTAAGCAGAATGCACACAAAAAAGTCCTCTATTATGCGGAATAGAGGGCTTTTCTGAAATCAGTACATACAGGCTTTGCTTAGGAGCGTTGCTTGTGTCCATTTAGGACATACACAATCTACCAAATATCCTTTTTCATGATCTTTCACCTGTTTTAGATTTTGACTCTACAATTTTAAGTACTGATGGATTTAACATCGGTACTTAT
>NZ_NGVM01000033.1:0-6244 GCF_002238115.1 Streptococcus sp. KR
ATGAGTAGAGCCATCTTCCAAAAACGAATCATCATTTTGTAGAAGTAGGCTGGGACATTCTGGATTGGTTTTTCTTCAGCCTCTCCTGTTTTAATTTTGAAAATCAATTTATCAAGCTCACGTTCAAGATCTTGCAGCCAAACCTCTCCATAAATTTCCTGATCAGCTAAGAGGTTGTTATAATTCTTCTCAACTTGACGTTTCGATTGATAGATTTTATTTTCAAGAATTTTTGCATCTTTTCCAAACAAACTGAGTTTCTGAACTAGTTGAGAAGAAAGAAAAGCATGTTGCCCCATTTTAAATGCTTCAGAGATTGATAAATCAGATAAAGATGACTCGCCCTCGTATCGATTAGTATCGTAAAGAGTATCAATCTTACTCTTCTCTGTATTTATTCCGTCCGATTCGTGGACGTTTTGAAGTCCATTTTGCGGACGTCCGTTTTTGATACTTTCGCTATTACCAATGCTTTGGGGTACTTTTTCATATAGAACTTTACCAAAGGCATTAACCCTCTTCAGTAACTCACCATCAGCTGAATAGTGCTCCACTATTTCTAAATTAGCATCAACTAGCTGAAGATAAAGTCTATTCGGCTTATTGAGTCCCTGCCTAACTTCTCGTAAGAGACCATGTTCTTGTAGTTCTTTCTTGATCTTAGTAACCTTCATCTTTCCCTTATCCAATAGCAGCATCAGGTCAGAAACTGTAAAAATTAGAAAGACCGCTCCATTTTCATCAACGTAATCTCTATTTCCCTTCTGGAATGAACTGATACTTAATTTACAGCGATTATAAAGAGCGCCATAAGCTAACTTAGCATCAGATGAAAGACCCGTGTAAGAACTAGTCAATTTGACATAGCCGTTCTCATTGTGTTGAATACGGGTGAAAAAGATTTCTGGAATTTGATAAAAAGTTAGAGTGGCTAGTTGGTCAATCGTGATATCTGCCATTAGTAGCCTCCTACAACTTGTAATCTCAAGCCACCAGCTTCAGGAAAATAGACAAGATGAGTTTGTTCTAACTCTTCAATAGCTGCAATAGCACGGCTTTTAGTCCATCCCATTGTATTCATCAAATCTAAAATCATTACGTCTCTAGTCAACCTTGAGACCTTTGTTTGGTGTTGTTTCATAGGTAATCCTTTCTTGTCACAAACTAGTGTTAATTCACAGCTATATCATAATGGATAATGAGAAAATCTGTTTTAAAGGGACAATCAAATAAATTATAGAATCAAGGTATATAATTTATTTCCCTAAATATACCCCATCAATTCTGGATTAAACTCCAGAGTCAACCACAAGGCTTCATCCTGAGTCAATTGGCTAGTTTGTCCCCAAGTTCCATCTCTAGCTCTTCTGGAGTAAGGATAAGTGCCAAGCTCAATTCTAGGACATAATTCATGAATAACATCATCTTTCATAACTCTCCAGAGAAGACTAGAAGGTCTATAGTAATAGCCGTCCCCAAGCCAAACTCTATTGAGATCATCGTATACAGATACTTTTTCATCAGAATTTCCTTCAGGGATACAATCAACCATATTTTCATTCTTATCAAGATCTATTACATCGAAAATTTTTAACGAATCAATATCCATAACAATTTCAATATTATCTGACATTTTTTCTCCTTTCTTTAATTTTTGCAACGAAAAAAGAGAGCGATTTTCTCGCTCTCTCAGGTTATATGATATTTAATTTTTCACTTTCCCAAAACTCTAGACACTTAGTCGACAAGTTCTGATAGTCAGGAAGTAAAGTCCTCTCATCCTGATTAGCAACTTCTATAATTCATTACTTTTTATTTGCAAAAATAGAGGTTCTAAAATCATTTGTTTGGTCTAGGTAGGCTTTAAAGACTGCTCTCTTAAGTTTATGAACTGCACTGTCAGTTTCTGGGTTATAGTCACTCCAACGCGTACCTTCTGCATCCTTGAGAACAGCTTGGTCCATCAGTTCTTGCAATTCTTTTACTCTTTGAATGGTTTTCGTGGCATTGCTCATCCATGATTGCGTCGGATCTTTAAAAGTAATTTTATTCAAATGATCAAACTGAGCAACGCGCTCTTGATACATAGCTTTTTTAAAGGCTGCCCAAGATGAATACTGACCACCAAATAGCTTTTCTAAGACAAGCTTATCTGTCACTAATCCTTGCTTTTTACCGTAGAGGTTGATTGTCTGACCATTTTGTTTAGCAATTTCTTCATATTGGTTGGAAATATATGGGACCATACCATCTTTAAATCCTTTAGCAGCTAAGAGTTCATAAGCTATCCTACGCCCCATAAGATCTCCAGGAGTTCCTTTCTCACTGCTCAATGCTGAAAAGATTGGTGCAAAGAGTTTAATCGTAAAGTAGCCATTTCTCTCATATGTGCCAGCTTGATACTCACGAGCCGAAAGAATATTATTGTCAATCAAACTCTCAAAGCTCGTCAATTTTTTAGCTTCATCTTCAGTCAAATTTTTCACAACATTAGTAGCATAAACATCATTTCCATCAGCAGGATCTGTTAGATAGTGGTTCTCGATTTTTCTGAGAGCTTCCATTTTCTGGGAAACATTCAGTTTCTTAACGATAGATTGCCCTTCAAGATATTCCAACAGATAGATGAGATCAAACATATTATGAGCGTATTTCTGGAGATCGGATGCATCTTTGAATCGTTCCGTCGGATCTAAGACTTGTAGACGGGATCCTTCTAAGCTATCTGATTTTGAATGTTTCAAGATTGAGTTAATAGTAATGGTCGCATCATTTGGATGGTCTGGCGCTTGTAATAAGCCTTTAGCAAAGAACTCAGGACCAAGACCACTTCTTCGACCATAACCACCAAGATAGATATCCTGATCGGAATCATGGGTCATCTCATGGGTATACGTAATAGCGCCATCCTTATCCAACATACGGTAAGACATATAATAGACACCATCTCCTGTTGCGTATGCACCGTGATGATTATGAACCACCTTGTTACCAACTGGTCCAAAGAAATGTTGCATTGCAGGATTTGAATTCTCAAAGTCTGCGATTGTTGAAGCCTTTCCTTCAGTATGATCATCACCAAACTTATAGGCATCATAAAGCAGGATCGTACGATAGAGTTTTTCACGTGACTGTTTATCCAAAATACGATACCAATAATCATAGTGATCTCGCTGACGCTTGGCTGTTTCACGCGCATTATCTTCAACAAACTTATTGAGTTCATCTCCAGCCTTATAGTCACTGTTGCGGTAGCGATCGTAAGCGCCAAATCCTAGGCTAGACAAGGTTGAGATGACAAAGACTGATCTTTCTGGCAAAGTAAGGAGAGGCAAGACCATATTGCGGTATTTCCAAGTACTACTAGTAATTCGGTCATAAACACCGATAGAATACTTAGTCCCTGCTTGCTCTTGCTTAGCTTTGACCTCTGCAATAGTGGATTTTTCTTCGACAATGAAAGCTTTGGTCTGTTTTTTAAACCAGTCATTGTTGCTAGTGTTTGGTAAAAAGACTTTTCGGTAATTTTCTAGCGTGCTAAACAAATCTGTCGTTCCATGATGACTGGCAAGACTGATACCATAAGTATCAACGTTGTTCTTAGCAAGCAGATTATTAAATCCTGATTTCCCTAACTCAATCAAAGTATCTAACGGAGATGCATTTCCTTTGCCAAAGAAATTAAGGTGATACAAGACCAAATCTTTAATATTAACCTGACCATAGCTAAAGTTATACCAACGCTCTAAGTAACTCATACCAAGAAGCAAGGCTTCCTTGTTGCGCTTAATTTTATCTACGATGTAACCTGTCATTACTTGATTGTTTTCCACTAGACCAGCATCCGCTGACAAGAGTTTTCGCAGACTGTCTTCTAGATGTTCCTTCGTTTTAGTAAACTGTTCTTCTAAATAGAGCTCGGTTTGCTTCACTTTTGGTGAAATACCAAGTGTGTTTCTAATAGTGTCTGAATGATAATTTACCTTCTTCAATTCTGGTAAGACTTGCCGGATAATCGTTTCTTGATTATACAAGAATTGGTTTGGCGTATAGAGAAGCCCCGTATCTCCTAGACTATATTCTGCTAACTTAGCAAAATCAGTCTGGTACTTGAGCTGGAATGTTTCAGAGGAATGATCCTGGTAATGGAGCAAGAGTTTATTGGCACTTTTTTTATTGGTTACAATGTCCGTAATTACTTGGTCATCCTTCATCATGACTGCAGACAAGAGTGCTTTTTTATATAAAAGACTGTTCTCATTGACCAGGTTTCCGTATTTGACGACGGTTGCCTTGTTGTAGAAAGGTAGCAATTTTTCAATATTTTTATAAGCTAAGGCGCGCTGAGCTTGATAATGCTTCACCTTAGAAAAATCACTTTCTTTACTACCACTTGTTGAAAGAGGCTCCACTGTTGGAGGAGCGAGAGGATTGATTTCTGCTTTTTTATTAGTCACTTCAGAAGCATCTAAAATTGTTCCTCTTTCTACAAATGATTCCTTGCTGACGACTTCTTCCCTGACCAAGGTGACATTGTAGACTCTATTAGCTTTGTTGCTGAATGTATTAGCCACCTTCATTTCATTATAGTGGTAACCGGTAATAGCATTTCCGTTGGTTACATTGACATCGCTTAGTACATTGGTCAATCTTCCTGCATGCTGTTCCTCATTCGTCTTTCGATCCCACAAATATCCAGCCACACCTGCAACTCTACCAAAGTGCTTGACATTGTTGATATCACCTTCAGCATAGCTATCCTGTATATGCGCATCTTGGTCTACTAGACCTGCTAGCCCACCAACAGTCTGATCTGAACTATTCGTGTTGGATGAAATGGCTACTGTCGCTTTTGACTTAGTCAGTGAAGCTCTGCCTCCTGTCAAATGACCGACCAAACCACCAATATTGTATGTAGCAGTCGTTTCGTAGGTATTAACAATTCTTCCCTTAAAACTGCTCTCTGTGATGCTTGATTGGTCTGCCTTAGCCAACAAACCACCGATACCACGTTCCCCAGCCAGAACACCATCGACATGAACTTGCTTAATCTTTGTGTTATCCGTAGCTTCATTTGCCAGTGAACCGATATCATCTTTACCTGAAATAGAGACATTTTTTAGGCTCAACTTTTCTACTGTGGCCCCTCTCAAGCTTTCAAAAAGAGGCTTTTTCAAGTTGTAAATAGCATAATGCTTGCCATCCTTTTCACCAATCAACTGACCAGTAAAGGTGCCCTTGATGTAAGATCTGTCATCAGGTCCCAACTCCACTTCGTTGGCATTCAAGCTAGCCGCTAAATGATAGGTTCCAGAGAGATTCTTGTTGATAGCTTTAACCAAGTTGCTAAAGGAAGTGAAGGTTGTTGTTTCTTCTGTAGCCTTTTTTGCGAGATAGAAGGTGAAATTATCGACATATTTATTTTCTAGCTCTTGCTGGAGTTTCTCAGCTTTGGCTATGATTTTATAAACTGATTGTCCATTTTTTATTTCTGCAGTTATTGAAGCGACAGGTAGATAGACATCTTTGAATGACGACGATTTTGCCTTAACAAAGTAAGTGTCTGGATTACTTGGAACACTGTCTAAAGAAACATGTTGTTTGTAAGTACCATTGGTCTGACTATACAACTCCAGATCCGAAACATTTCTTAATTCAAGTGTTTTTTCTGGATCTTTTTCTTGTGGTTTTTCAGATGGAGTTTCCGGTTTTACTTGCTCAATATTGCCAGTATATTCTGGAAGAGGGGCAACTTGTTCGGGTTCAACTATTGCTCCCGATTGGGTGCCTGTATAAGATGGTTTCGATGGTGCCTGTTCTGGTTCGACTATTGCTCCAGATTGGATGCCTGTATATTCTGGTTTGTCGGCTGTCTCAGGGGCTACAACAGCTCCTGATTGCTCACCTTTATATTCTGGTAAGGAAGCATGGGCCTCTGGTTCGACGATGGCACCAGCTTGAGTTCCCTTGTACTCTGGTTGTGGAGCTACTTGCTCTGGTTCAACAACCGCTCCGGACTGGGTACCTGTATAGGATGGCTTCTCAGCCGTTTCTGGTTCGACGATGGCTCCAGATTGAATTCCTGTATATTCTGGTTTTTCATTTGTCTCAGGGGCAACTATTGCACCAGATTGCTCACCTTTATATTCTGGCAGGGAAGGCTGAGTCTCCGGTTCGACGATGGCACCAGATTGAATCCCTTTGTACTCTGGCTGTGGGGCAACTTGCTCAGGTTCGACTATTG
>NZ_NGVM01000337.1:0-228 GCF_002238115.1 Streptococcus sp. KR
TGAGGAGTTATTTGCGAAAATAACTCGAATTAAGGTGGTACCGCGTTAACTTAACGTCCTTTGGTTTTATAACCAAAGGGCGTTTTTTAGTCGGATTAATAAAAAATAAAAGGAGTGGTCATTATGAAGTACGGTGTAATTGGTGCAGGAGCAATGGGAGTAAGGTATGGCGTAATGTTACAAGAAAACGCCGGAGTTGATGTTGACTTCATCGATACTTGGGAACCC
>NZ_NGVM01000338.1:0-227 GCF_002238115.1 Streptococcus sp. KR
AAAGATAAAGAGTTGTTGGGTATCATTGGTGAACTTGCTAACAAAGGCGTTGACGCTTCTCAATCTGGTACTGGATTGAGAAAAATTATCACTTCTTTACAGGCAATTGGCAATGCTTCATCAAGTTCTGCTAAAAAGGTTAAGAAACTTAATCAGACTTGGGAAAATGAAAATCGTTCAGTTAATCAGCAGCAAGACAAGCTCAACGGCTTGCGAAAGTCTTTGAA
>NZ_NGVM01000339.1:0-227 GCF_002238115.1 Streptococcus sp. KR
GAATAGAATCCAGCCGCCGGGCGTGTTAACTTCTCAAAGGATTGCACTGGCGAAAACGGGTCAGTTTCAAGCGTTGCTTTAACGCTTTCAAACGATTGACGTAAAGGACTTCTCAATACTTTTCTTAGGTCACCTTTGGCGGTTGATTTAATTTTCAGGTGCCATTTACTCATGATCGATGTCTCGTATCATTGCATCTAGATCAACGTCTGGATCATTTTGACGTT
>NZ_NGVM01000340.1:0-226 GCF_002238115.1 Streptococcus sp. KR
CTGGCTGGGTAAGTTACCATTCTTTACGAATTTAGTAAACCAGCTGGATACCATATCTAGCTGGTTTTTTTCATGGAAATATGAGGTGTGGATAATGACAAATAATATTGAAAATACAACTGTCAATGATAGTGGCGAGATTCAAGCAGCTCGTGAGCGAGTTAATGATTTGGATAAATCGATTGTCGATTTACTTAAAAAACGATTTCAGGCATCGGCACGGATT
>NZ_NGVM01000341.1:0-226 GCF_002238115.1 Streptococcus sp. KR
CCGGAATTTTGAAAACGGCATTAACCGGATTCATTATTCAATTCATTGTTCAAAAGACGATGCTTTTAGTCTATTAATTGAGCAAGTATTAAGACGAATTCATTTTTGGAATTATAACAATGCTAATCCCTTGATTAAGGCATTCAGCGATCATAGCAATCCAGATTTTAAGAATAAGCAATGGGCAATTACCTACGCTGCTAAAGATGTGGTTGAAGATTATTAT
>NZ_NGVM01000342.1:0-226 GCF_002238115.1 Streptococcus sp. KR
AACGTTAACGAAGTTATCGCCAACCTCTGTCGTCAGCTTGACGGTTCTGTGACGATTCTTCCCAACGATGACGTCAACCACTCGCAAAGTTCTAATGACACATTTCCAACGGCAATGAATATTTCAGCGATCACCAGTATTTTGAAGCTGAAACCCGCAATTGAACACCTGATTGCGGTTCTCAAAGAAAAGCAAAAACAGTATTGGAACGTCGTCAAAATAGGTC
>NZ_NGVM01000343.1:0-225 GCF_002238115.1 Streptococcus sp. KR
TATCAATGTATTTTACCTTTCCAGTCACAGTTAATTGGATTCCGTTGTCATACACCAAAGTTCGTAAGTGATTTTTCTTTAAGTATGACTTCCAACTATTAGTCACAGTTGATGGTTGACCATATTTTGACTGAATATCTGATGGTGTTAAATAATTTTTGAACTGCAAATTATCCGGAGTATTTACATCCATAGCCTGTTGAAAGAATTCTTGAAGATTATTTG
>NZ_NGVM01000344.1:0-225 GCF_002238115.1 Streptococcus sp. KR
ATGTGAGTCCTTGTGACTCGGACTTGGAGGTCGATACAAAGACGTCACATGCCCGATAAAATGCATTGACGTGGTCATTTTCAACTTCTCCAGTGAAAATAACGTGATCATCCAACTGCAATGCGTGAACTTGACTCATTAAATCATCTTTGGCGGGACCATCCCCAACAATCATCAAGATGGCATTGGGAATTTCGTCCAGTATTTTCGGTAAATAATCAATGA
>NZ_NGVM01000345.1:0-224 GCF_002238115.1 Streptococcus sp. KR
AGTCCTTGTCGCACTCTAAATTATGGCCATTACCCCTAAGAATATTGCTGTAGCCAAGAACAGGTAAACCATCAATTTGAACATGAATTTCCACCAAGTGGTGATGTTGACGTGAGCAATCGTTAATGCCCCCATTACAACTCCTGAAGTTGGGGTAATCAGGTTAACCCAGCCGGATGCACTCTGATATGCAGTGACAACCAAGCTTGGGTCAACGCCGGCAA
>NZ_NGVM01000346.1:0-224 GCF_002238115.1 Streptococcus sp. KR
CCTGAGGAGATATAATTCATCTGCTGGCACGACTGAATTTAAGAAAGCAGTACTAATGTCATAAACAGAGAAGTTTAATCCAGTTCTCATGGTGAATAATACAAACATCATAGCTATTGTTGTACTTTGCACCACTGGACTACTAGAATCTTTGTCACGAGTTCCAACTGTCTTAGGATTAATAGTGATCAATCTAGCTTTAGCTGTACCATTTAATTTTCGTG
>NZ_NGVM01000034.1:0-6101 GCF_002238115.1 Streptococcus sp. KR
ATACTATACCGGCGGCCGGGGTCGAACCGGCACGTCCTTGCGGACACTGGATTTTGAGTCTAATATTATTAGTTTTAAATCTCAGAAATATTGATTTTATAAGCTTTTTTTCCATAATATTTTTTAAAACTTAGTATCACTTCCAAAGTTTAGATACTTTTTAGTAACTATAAAATGCTAGAAAGTATACTCCTTATTAAAAAGAGTTTTGGACTAGTTTTGTGCAATTTTATTACCCATATCCGTAATAAGAGAGGCTAAATTAATTGCCTTTAATGATTGTAGAAATTGGTTGTGAATATCATTAGACACATAACCAGCTAGCAAAATATGCTCAGCCATGTCATATTGCTTAATCAAGAGAATCTTATCATGTTTTTCATTAAATAAAATCGCACTAATTGCTGTATTAAAGACTGGAAAACGAAAACTCGCACATTGTGAACAATAAGGAATATCTCCCTCATCTTTTAAAAATTTTTTCTCCAAAGGATGCCCACATTCGGGACAACAAGTCATTGTTTTGTCAAATATAGAAACCTCTTTTTTAAAGTTCTTAAAAGTAATTTTACCAGTAAAATCGAGACCACGCAAGACATTGAAATAAATCAAGACTTTTTTTAAAATTTATCTTATGATATAATAAACTTATCAGCTATTGGTTCTGAAAAAGTGTCTGCCACAGTTTTACTACAAATTCTCATGACTTGTGCCAAGATTTATAAAAAACGGATAGCTATAATAGCTCTTAGAGCAAAAACATGACATATAGGAGGTTAAAGACATGTCATACTTTTATCTTTTTATCGCCATTGTAGGAGAGATATTGGGAACTAACCTTTTGAAATTATCAGACGGTTTTACAAAGCCTATTCCAACCGTTTCTGCCCTACTTAGCTATGGCGTTTGTTTCTATTTCCTCTCACTAGCAATGCAAAAAATTCCTTTAGGAATAGCTTATGCAACATGGTCAGCTGTCGGTTTAGTTTTGACAGCCTCTATCGCAGTAATGATTTTCAAAGAAACACTAAATGTTTATAGCATTATCGGTTTAATTTTGATTATCATTGGTGTTGTCATGGTTAACTTATTAGGAAATGCAGGACATTAATAAAACCGGCTCTATACTATTTGTAGTGGGTAAATCCCCTATGGATATTATGGAGCCTATTTTGTTGTAGAAAAAAAGTTCCATAAGAACTATAATGAAAAGCTAGAATTCTGTCAATATTTTGGACACATTTTGGGAGGGAATTTTGAAGACTAGCGTCCTCCTAATTTTCCCAATAAGTTTTAACTTCTTCAAAAATCTTATTCAAAAGTTCTGCATCTTTTTCTGACAACTGATTTTTTTCTATAACTCTATCTTTTAGTTCTGTTGCCTTTATTTTATTTCTTGCCACCGAAACTGCTATTGAATGTTTCAAAATATCAAACTCATCCTTTGAAAAGTTTGCAATATTGGTAAGATCTAATTGTTCTAGAGGTAAACTACTGATAATTGAATAAGGTTTTTGTCCCAGCAAATAATCTGTAGTAGTCCCAAAGATATTTGCTAATTTCACAACGAATTCTAATCCTGGTTCTAACGTTCCATTCTCCCACCGAGAATATGTCCCTTGTTGAACTCCAATTAATTCCGATATTTGTACTTGAGTTAACTTTTTTGATTTTCTGAGAGTTTTTAACCTCTCTGAAAATTTATAATCCTCTGTATACATAATTCTCCTATAGATATTCTTATTCGTATATTTTAGCTTGACAAAATATTCTAAACGGTATAAAATAGAATTATTCCATAAGGAATATTTATTTTGAGATTGAATATTCCATTGAGAATATTATAGCATAAAAGGAGGTAAAAGCGTATGTAACTAGTAGTCGATTTAAAAAATTTTAATAAAGGAGGTAGGATTCGACAAAATAAAAAATCTTGAAACAAATGTGCCGTTCGTTCCAAGATCAAAACATATTATGTAACAATTATACCACAGAAAACTCTTCAGTTGCACAAGAAAATTTCGGAGGTTTCACAAAAAGATGACCAATAAAGAGTTAGTCAATCAAATTTCTGGCCTAAACTCTACCTCTACTCTTAAAAATTGGATTCAACTGATTAGAGAGATAAGTGGCAAGGAATTTAAGAAAATTAAAATTCCTATCAGTAGAAATCCAAGAACTCATCAATTAAGTTATACAGTTGCCTATGACTTTACAGACGAAGACCTTAGACAATTTCAAAAGTTAGCTAACCTAAAACTTGAAATAGGTCTCAAAGAGGCTATACAAGCCGTATTTGGGAGTCTAGCAGATAATGAGCAAGAATCCCTAAACCAAGTAATAGATGAGCTCTACGATGAACTGAGCGCCTTGAAACAGGAATTTAAACGAGAAATACGACTGATAAAAATTGAGAATTCCAACCTAAAAAAGAAAATCCAAGATATTGAAGAGTCGATGCAAACCGGCTTACTAGGGTTTGTTAACAAGAGGTCAAAAAATAGGTTCGGCTAATAGCGAGTTTTCGGCTGAGCCATGAGGCAGAAAGCCGAAAATGAGCGTAGATGCGGACGGACCATTTTTGACCGATAGGGTGTGTAGTAACACCACCCTCTGCAAGTTAGGTGTACCATCGAAAGAATTCAGTATTTCCAAGGGTTTCGGAGATTTTAAGGGTGGCAAAATTAAGCAAAAAGTTGAATCAAAATCTATGGCAAAAAATGAACATTTACGTTCTGTATTTGACTGGATTCAAATTCAGTTTGATAAGACTGAATTTTCGCCAAGAGAAATAATCGAAGACATTCTATTTCTTGACTATGACCTATTTATTGAGAATAAAGGGAGCCTTAAATACTATAACTATGATAGCCAGCTTCATTATGGGAATATCCGTATCTACTATGGAGCGAAAGAGTCGTCCTACATGCTTGTCATGTCAGGACAGGCACTCGAGTTCTATAGAGATATGGTATTAGATCCAAATAGTCTGTCCGAAAGACAGTTTTTGAACAACCTCTACTACAATTACAATCATTTTTCAGTAAGACGAATTGATATTGCAATAGATGATTTTAATGAAACACCCTATTTCACTCCTAATCAGCTTCTAAAGATTTGTCAGAAGAAACGCTTTATATATGGAAAAAGCACCTACTACAATACCTACGGAGATGAAACAATCGGCCAGACCTTATATTTGAGAAAACCCAATGATGACGAAAGACTTAGAATTTACGATAAACGCTTAGAACGAGCTGAGAAGCTCGGTATCAGCAAGCGGTATATAGAAAATTGGATAAGAACTGAGTTAGAACTTAGGAAAGAAAAAGCTCACTACTTCATTCAAGAATGGTTGCATTCAGAAATAGATCTTCTCAACTTTACCAAGGGATATCTCAAAGAAAAAGTGAGGTTCTATAGTGATAGCTATTTCTCAAAACCTTTGAGATCTTGGGAAAAGTTTTTAGGCCATTCAAAACCCGTCTCTATCATTATTTCAAAATCAAAAACAGAACTAGAACAAAAATTAGAATGGTTTACCTATAAAGGTTCAGGAGCTATTCTAAAAGCGTATAAATTTCTATACGACAATAACTTACTGCATGAGTATGAGAAAGCTAACTATCTCGCACTCAACAATATGGAATATCCACCAGATTTAGCAAGTGGATTAATAGAAAGAGCAATACTCTTTAAACGAGAGGATTTGATCCCTACAATCAAAGAAAATATTAAAAGGAGAAATTAACTATGGCAAAAATGCTTTCACAAAATGACTGGAATTTTAATAACATTGGAACAAAATTTGAATTGGATGAAGTCATTCCAAAATTTGAAACGGAAGTCCGAGCAGATGCAAACGGAGAAATTATCAAAAACCGAGATGGTAGCGAAAGACGTTTTAATACCGATAAAATCATTGGTTGGAAATACAATGTAACAATCAAGGATGGACAATTCAAAAAGAAATCAACCCAAGTCTCAGTAGACAATCCAGATGCCTTGGTTGATAATGACTATATCCAAGCAATGGATGAAGTACCAGTTACATTTGACAATTTACAAGCTACTATGATTAGCACGACAATGTATTACAAGGCTGATGCTATCCATTTAGTAGATGTAAAACAAAAATAAGTAAAATACAAGGGGAGTTAATCCTCCCCTTAGTTAATCTAATTAGAAAAGGAGATCACATGATTAAAACTGTAACAAAAGATGACCTTATCGAACTTGGATTTGCTCCAGGAACTGCAAGAAAGATTATCCATACCGGCAAATTACTATTAGTGAATCGTGGTTTTAACATCTACGATAACAAAAGGATTGGTACAATTCCAGCCAGTGTCGCAGAAGAACTATTAGGAATTGAACTCCAGAAAGAAGCGTAGCTTATGGCTTTACGTAAAAGTAGAGACGGAACTTGGATTGTTGATGTTTCCAATGGTATAAATCCAATATCTCTAAAACAACGTAGAATTGTAAGAAAAGGATTCAAAACTAAAAAAGAAGCATTGGAGGCCGAACAATACTTACGAAGTGTCGAACTTAAAGAAAAAAGTTTCAACTCAAAAATATCAATTGATATCCTTTATGATCTCTTAAAAGAAGAGGATAGAATAAACAACAGAAAACAAAGCTATATAGATACACAAGAAAACAACTATAACAGGCATATAAAAAACTATTTTGAAAAAGTTGATGATGTAGCTAAATTAACTTATGAAGATATCTATCAATTCAGAGAACATCTAAGAGATAAAAATACTCAAAACTCAGAAAAGAAGCTAAGTCCAAACACTATTAATAAAATTATAATTTTACTAAAGAAAATTCTGGATGTTGGATTAAGAAAGGGATTTTACAAGGAACATCCCGTAGGATTACTGAAAAAATTACCCATAGAAAAAGTAAAATTAAATTTCTGGACAGTAAAAGAATTTAAGCATTTCTTAACACTATTTAGCAACGATGAATACAATATAAAATTACTATTCACAGTTCTATTTTTTACTGGTCTAAGACTCGGAGAAGCTCTTGCTCTAACGTGGAAGGACATAGAGTTTTCTACAAATACAATCCATGTAAGTAAATCAATATACGTTAAAAAAGGTGAAGAACACATTAGTAGTACAAAGACAAAAGCTGGAACCCGAAGAATCATCATGAACACCAAACTAGTGGAGACACTAGAAGAATGGAGGCAAACACAGCATGAAAGATTAAAAGAATTTACAACCAACCTAGATGATCTACAGATATTTCAAAATAGCCCGATTACGATAACTAAGGATTCAATCGAAAAACAATATAAAAAAATATTACAAAGAGATAGTTCTTTAAAAAAAATAAGAATTCATGACTTCAGGCATTCACATGCTTCCCTACTAATAAACCAAGGAGAAGATTATCTTGTCGTAAAAGAAAGATTAGGACATGCTTCTATAACTACAACAATAGATACATACTCTCATTTGTATCCAAGCAAGCAACAAAAATTAGCGGATAAATTAGATGATTTGTTATAAAACTAGTAATTTTAAGTAACTCAGCGTTACAAATTCAACAAATAAAAGAAAAAGACAAGGTCCGAAAACCTTGTCTTTAATACTATACCGGCGGCCGGGGTCGAACCGGCACGTCCTTGCGGACACTGGATTTTGAGTCCAGCGCGTCTGCCAATTCCGCCACGCCGGCAAATAGTAACTGGGGTAGCTGGATTCGAACCAACGCATGAGGGAGTCAAAGTCCCTTGCCTTACCGCTTGGCTATACCCCAATAATATAAAATAGGCGAGTGATGGGGATCGAACCCACGCATGCCAGAGCCACAATCTGGTGTGTTAACCACTTCACCACACCCGCCATAATTCTATTAACACGGGCAGTAGGAATTGAACCCACACTGAAGGTTTTGGAGACCTTAGTTCTACCTTTAAACTATGCCCGTAAAATGGAAGGGGAGGGATTCGAACCCCCGAACCCGAAGGAGCGGATTTACAGTCCGCCGCGTTTAGCCTCTTCGCTACCCTTCCAAAATATATAAATGGCGCGAGACGGAATCGAACCGCCGACACATGGAGCTTCAATCCATTGCTC
>NZ_NGVM01000347.1:0-224 GCF_002238115.1 Streptococcus sp. KR
TGGTCACAAGACGTTATTGGTAGAGAATTTTGATAAATCTGATGAACTTGGACAATTGGCGCCTATAAATTGTAAAAATTCAGTGTCAGTTGAGAATTCATTAGTGAATAAAGTTATTTCATTATTCCCGACGGATAAAACCAAACTGTTTGTAAAAAGCCTGCTTAAATATGGAAAAATAGCTACAATGGATATTTTTTCAATGACCGATAAAAAGTTTGAAC
>NZ_NGVM01000348.1:0-223 GCF_002238115.1 Streptococcus sp. KR
CTAAAATCTCAACCATTTTTGTATTTTCTTCGAAGGCAATTTTTCGAATATCATTGTAAAATGATTCTCTAACTCGTAATGGTTTTGTTTTTTCTTTTCGTTTAAAAGGAGAGTCGCCATCTTTTAATTGACTCTCTGCATCAATCTGATCTAAAAGACTTTTCTTTTCCGGCATATTCTACTCCTCCAACAGATTAATTCGTGATAGAGCTTCATCTAATAC
>NZ_NGVM01000349.1:0-223 GCF_002238115.1 Streptococcus sp. KR
GGAATTGAAAGCAGCTATGATCAGCGACCTTTTGACTCGCTGAGTGGTGGCGAACAAACCCGGGTACTACTTGCACGTGGATTTATGACCCGCGGTGCATTTCCCCTAATTGATGAGCCGACAAATCACCTTGATATTGATGGTAGTAAGCTGGTTGCTCAATATTTACGCAGCAAGTCCGGCTTCATTTGTGTTAGTCATGATGAAAGCTTCTTAAATTCAT
>NZ_NGVM01000350.1:0-223 GCF_002238115.1 Streptococcus sp. KR
ATCCCTACTACCTTGTGCTGGATTACGTGTATCAAGCTTGACAATATCAATGTTTGGTTGACCTGCTAGTACATTAGTAGTGCGATCCACATCAACTACCAAAGTTTTTCCTGTTAAATATTTCAATGTGCTTGTTTTTCCAGTACCAGGTTGAGCATAAATCAAAGCCGTAAAATCTTGCGCTCGGTGAATATTTGATGCATGTTCAATTTCCAAATTATTT
>NZ_NGVM01000351.1:0-223 GCF_002238115.1 Streptococcus sp. KR
ACAATTCCGAATACTCTATGAGTAAACAGAAGTTTAGCCGTGAGATGAAGCAGAAGTATGAATTCAAGAAAACAAAACATGGAAGATTTTATTCAGGAATACGAATTAAAACAGATTCAAGGTTAAATTGGATCAAGTAGGTGACGGATGGGTGTCGGATAGGTGACGGATAAAAAAATCGCTCAATCCCTTGGTACCATTAGTATTATTACTCTTTATTATC
>NZ_NGVM01000352.1:0-222 GCF_002238115.1 Streptococcus sp. KR
CGGGGTGTTTTTTCTGCGTCTTGGTTCACTTTATTCACCTCCTTTCAACTATTCATTGACGATCACTTGGCTTCTTTCTAGGACATATGACCAAGTAAGTAACCAATTGTCATAAATAGAACTCCTATCGCCATATTTAAAATAGGCTGAATATTACTATCAAAGTACTGATGCAGTTTGCCTTTTTCCATTTAACTCACCTCCTTTCTATGCTGGCTGTGT
>NZ_NGVM01000353.1:0-222 GCF_002238115.1 Streptococcus sp. KR
ATCTTGTTGTTTGAACCTTCTAAGGGCCCGTTGGTGTAGTGGTGGGTGAAAGTGTTGCCAATTTCATCATGATGAGCCGCCAAGGTTTGGAGGGCTGCCAACATCTCTTCCGAGCACCCCTGCAGGTGGTGAAAGGCTTGATTATAGTTGGGCCAGTCGCGGTTTTTGATGGTTTCACGTAACCAATTCATCACGTCGTAAGTTTGCTTGAGCTCGGGATCA
>NZ_NGVM01000354.1:0-222 GCF_002238115.1 Streptococcus sp. KR
GGCGCAGATACACCACAATTTTTTAAATCAATTAAATTTACTTATACGGATAAAGACGGCGAAACAAAGTCCAAAGATGTGCCTCCGGTTCTTGATGATATATTGGAACTCCCTGAGGTGCTACAAATTCATAAAAATATTGAAATCGAATATGAATGGGACATTGATACCATCAAAGAAAAAGCTGGCCTTGATATCGAGAATGGTGATTACTATAAATTT
>NZ_NGVM01000355.1:0-221 GCF_002238115.1 Streptococcus sp. KR
TCCCGGTGATTAACGTTGGTTTCTGGAATGGCTGCCAACAAACGCTTGGTGTAAATATGCATTGGATTATTATAAATATCATCCCTGGTTCCAACTTCCACGATCCGGCCGCGGGTCATGATGGCAATGTTCTTGCACATATGACGGACAACCCCTAAATCATGTGAAATAAACAGGTATGAGATACCAAATTGGCGCTGAATTTTCTTCATGAAGTTTAA
>NZ_NGVM01000356.1:0-221 GCF_002238115.1 Streptococcus sp. KR
TCGACTTGGTCATCCGTTATACCCGAAGTCCCAATCACCGGATGAATCCCGTGTTGGATGGCAAACTTCGCATTTTCAAATGCAGCACCGGGAACCGTAAAATCAATCCAAACGTCCGCGTCGGTTTTGATTTCATCCAAACTGGCAAACAATTTGACGTGATCGTCCATTCCCATTCCCTGGAGATGAACGGTATCAATGCCAGGATTATAAGCCCCAAC
>NZ_NGVM01000357.1:0-221 GCF_002238115.1 Streptococcus sp. KR
CTCGAAGATTTTTAATTGATTCTGCCATTCTGAAATAAAATGATTGGTCTGCCATTCATTATGACGGCGATTGTGGTACCCCACCGCTGCATTGTAATAAATTGTGTGATTTATTTTCACGGGTTTAAGCCGTTGATGGGTATGGCCAAAAATAACCGTGTCCACTCGATAGTCATTGATCAACTTTTGAAAGTGCACACTCCCCATCATCGCATTGGCCA
>NZ_NGVM01000358.1:0-221 GCF_002238115.1 Streptococcus sp. KR
TGAATATCACTGTCAAAGAAGAGTTGGATCTTTCACTGGCTAATCGAACCAACACCGATTATTCACAGGCGGACGTGGACGACATGCTGAACAAGTTGGACATGGCCGGAAAAGACGACCGGATTGTCTACTCGTTAAGTGAAGGTCAAAAGAAGAAGCTTCAGATTATCGAAATGTTAATCATGAATCCACCGGTATTACTGATGGACGAACCATTCAAA
>NZ_NGVM01000359.1:0-220 GCF_002238115.1 Streptococcus sp. KR
TTTGTCTAGGTGAACCAGACATATTCCGGTCATTTTGTGAAGGATTATCTATTCTTTTCGAAAATCTCGTTCGTAATCCTCTGATGTAATTTCATACATTCTTTCGGCATCATCTTTCTTGGTTGTGTCCAACAATTCCTTAACCAAGATGGTCAGGGTCTTGTTACCAAACTTAATCACAACTTCATCGTTTGGCTTGACCTCGGTTGATGATTTGGCA
>NZ_NGVM01000360.1:0-220 GCF_002238115.1 Streptococcus sp. KR
CGCAATTTTACCTGGGAGATCCTTCTCGTAGTTTAAGTAGAAGCCCCGCAGTTCTTCCTTGTACAGATGGTAATCGTAAGGATAAAACAGAATTGGCCGCTTCAGGTAAGCATAATCAAAGAAGACTGACGAATAGTCGGTAATCAGCAAATCAGACACTAAGTACAAATCACTGATGTTTGGATAGTTTGAATAGTCATAAACAAAGTCTGAGTAGTCA
>NZ_NGVM01000361.1:0-220 GCF_002238115.1 Streptococcus sp. KR
AAAGATATTGAGGCCCCTAAGCTTTCAATGTCAGCTGTGATTACGGATGCAACGGTTTTTGTCCCACTTGCTGAATTAGTTGACTTAAAAGACGAATTAGCACGGGTACAAAAGGACGTTGACAAATTCGAATCAGAGGTTGCCCGTTCAGATAAGAAGTTGGCTAACAAACGCTTTGTCGACAACGCACCGGATGCGGTTGTCGAAGAAGAAAAGGAAA
>NZ_NGVM01000362.1:0-219 GCF_002238115.1 Streptococcus sp. KR
CAAGATCGATGCTGTCTATCGAGTACGAGTGCTACAGAAATAAAAATATTAATCCATAGAAGTGAACTGGCCCCTTACAACCAAACAAATTTTGGTTGTTAAGGGGTCAGTTTTTTGTACTCTAATAAATAATTATGCTGTATTTCACCGTAATTATATTTATAAGGCAGCTACGGATGCACGACAAAGATACTTTGTATCTGTTTGACGTACGTACGG
>NZ_NGVM01000363.1:0-219 GCF_002238115.1 Streptococcus sp. KR
AAGCTGGGACAGGTCTGCGAAAAATTATCACCAGTTTAGCAGCTCCAACAAATTCAGCTATGGGCGCTTTAAATGGAATTGGAATTAAATCAACTAAAATATTCAAAACTGCCAATGGTAATTTCAAAACGTTGCCTGCAATTTTTAAAATTATTGAGGAACATACTAAAAAACTTGGTGGAGCTGATACAGCACGTATATTTAAAAATATTTTTGGCC
>NZ_NGVM01000364.1:0-218 GCF_002238115.1 Streptococcus sp. KR
AGCAAAGTCTAATGGATATTGCCAGCTACATCAAGACGAGCACAAAACCATTAGTCAACAAAGATTAGTTGACCCTTATGAACACGCAAAAATGCACTTTTATAATACAAAAGAATGGATTGATTTAAGAAATCGTCTTAAATTTAATCATCCCTGGTGCTCATTATGTGAAAAAGAAACTGGCTTAAAACTAATGGTCAACCGTCGTAAATTAGTAG
>NZ_NGVM01000365.1:0-217 GCF_002238115.1 Streptococcus sp. KR
ACGGTACTTATCTGCTGTTCTTCATGTTGATTAATAACAGAACCCGTACCGTTCTGCTCAGCTGGTGCTCTCGGTTTTGCTTCTGTATTAGTAACTAGCTTCTGAGAAGTCTGATCGTCTGAAGAATTAGTATTATCTGTAGTATTACTATTAACGGTACTTGTCTGCTGTTCTTCATGTTGATTAATAACAGACCCAGAACCCGTACCGTTCTGAG
>NZ_NGVM01000366.1:0-217 GCF_002238115.1 Streptococcus sp. KR
CAGAAATCGGCTTGGTTGCTTTAGTTGCACAATTTGTTTTGAACACAATTCCATCAATTATCTATGCTTGGGGAATTGTCATTCTCTTTGTTGCAATTGGTGCGATCGTTATCTTCCTCCAAGAATTCTTGAATCTCGGAATTAACGTTCCATCTTACTTGAGCTACTGGATTTTACTTCCTTTGGCTACAATCCTTGGAGTTGCCGGCGTCTTGAT
>NZ_NGVM01000035.1:0-5272 GCF_002238115.1 Streptococcus sp. KR
TCACAATTTTCATCCCTTTACCTGACTGGCTTTCCTTTTGACCACAAGCAGCTAATACCAGAGCCAATACACTGGTCATCAATACTAAAATCGTCCTCTTTTTCACTATAACTCCTTAACTAGTGTTTAACCATTTAATTAACTAGTAAATAGTTTATCTTTATTTAGAAAATATGTCAAGAATTTTTACACAATTTCATAAAAAAGAGAACAGAATCCATATTCTGCTCCCTTTTTATCTTCTATAATAGTTGTATAGTTACTTACTCTCCTTTAACAAGACTAATAGCTTTTCAGCTTCTGCCATAATAGTATTGTTATCCTGAGAACCAAATAACAGGTTATTTTTTAATCCTGTGAGAGTTTCGTTGGCATTGGACTTAAGAATTGGATCCTTAATCTTTTTAAGTAACTCTTCCGCCTCTCTCAGTTTTTCTTCAACCTTTTCAGTTTCAACCTGATGTTCCTCTGGTTCCGATGGTGATTCTTCTTCTGATTCCTCTGGTTCTTTTGGTTTTGGAGATTCTGCTTTCTCATTTTTCGGTTTTTCTTCGCGAGGTTTTTCCTCCTCAATTTTTTCTGTCTGAGGTTTCTCCTCTGTTGGTTTCTCTGTTTGATTGTTGTTAGCATCTTGACTATTGTGGTTTCTTTGAACATGGTCGCTCGCATTGCCCCAACCACTATCTGAATGCGGACGTTCGTTTGGATGTTCGACATAATACTTCACAGTTTCAAATAGCTCTTCTAAAGTATACCCCTTAGGTGCCTCATAAAGTCCTTCGTCAAACCACTCAAATTTGATGTTATGGTAATGGTCATAATGAGGTATAATCAAACTTCCATTTTTAACTTCCACAGTATGTTGGAGATTGTAAGGCATACGGTCAAGTGGTACCTTCTTAGCTGCTTTTACTCTATTGTAAATCGCTTCTGCTCCCTTAGCCTCAGTATTTCCTGAACTTTGATGATTTGTTGAAGGAGGCGTCAAACCTTTCTCTTTAGCATAAGCTTGACCTGCTGCTCTTTCAGCTTCAGACAAACTTTCTTTCTTAATCCAATGACTGTGGCTCATATGCGGAGTTACATAGGCATCCCCCTCATCACTGGTGATATCACGAGGATCAAAGATATAGCCATCTTCTGTTGTATACTTGCCTGCCAACTTGGCTACTTGAATCTCATCATCTGTGTAAGCTATTTGTGCATTTGGTTTTCCTAAACGTTCTGGATGACGAATCGGCGCTAGAAAAGCAAGGATATCATCAACTAACTTGACTTTATCACTTGACTCATCGTTGAGACGTTCCAATAGTCTATCCAAAGCGTCAAAATCAGCTTGGCGCCCTTTATTGGAAACCAAATCTTGATGAACTGTTGCTAGTAAATCATAAACTTTGTTGTAAAATTTTTGATCACCAGATGCAAGATTGGTTTTCTTAGCTCCTAACTCATGAGACAAACTTTCTTGTTTAGTAAGTTTATCATCAATGGCTGCAACAGTTTCTGCTGAAAGTTCCTTGGCAGAAATATAACGCGAAATTCCATTCTCTACAAAGACATAACCATCAACCACCTTTCGAATCACCTGTTTTACCAATTTTCCATCAATTGGATTGCTTGGAGTTGGTTTAGGATTTGGTACAGGTTGTGGACTTGGTATTGGGGTAGGCTCTGGAGCAGGAATTGGTTTTAATTCTTTACCACCTGCAGTAGTATGATTTCCTTGATAATTTTCAGAAATCATTCTCGCAATCTTCTGCTCTAAATCAGACATTTGAGAATAAGGAATAAAATGATAATGATCTCCGTGTGGTACTGCAACACCATTTGCAGTTTTTCTTGTAATCTGCGCTGGATCAAAGACAAGTCCGTCTGATTCCACGTGTCGTTGACTGAGTGGCAAGGCATAAAGTTGTTTCAAGAGACTAGATATATCTTCACTTGGATTTGCTTGATAACTATTATCCACCTGTGGGCTAACACTTGGAGCCCATCTTCTGGTATTTGCTTCAACATTGCTTTGATTCGTTTGTCCATATGAACTACTATTCGATGTCTCTGATGCGCTACTGCTAGAAGAATTTGTTGAAGGACGATACCCAACTGAGCTTGGTTGATTACCTTTCCCAGCTAGGAAGGCTCGAGCTGCAGCTAATTCACTGGCAGACAAGTCACTCTTAGGAATATAGTGGAAATGATTGCCATGAGGAACGATATAGGCATCACCCGTGTCCTCAATGATATCAGAGGCATTAAAGATATAACCATCATCCGTTGTATAACGGCCTTGAGCTCTAGCAGCGACTACCGCATTATCGCTAGAACCTCCTCCGTGATTACTACCGTGTTCCTGCTTCTGACGAGTGATTTCTTCTTTTGAGCGAACATTATCAGCATGCGCTGCATCCTTAAGATAGACATAATACTTCCCGTCTACCTTAATGACATAACCACCCTTAATTTCATTGACAATGTCTGAATCCTTCAACTGATAATTCGGATCTTTCATCAGCAGTTCTTCGCTGATGATGGCGTCATAAGGAACCTTGCCATTATAATAATGATAATGGTCTCCATGAGAAGTCACATAACCTTGATCCGTAATCTTGATAACGATTTGCTCGGCATTAATACCTTCTTTTTTACTGACTTCATCAGGTGTCAAAGTCTCTGCCTTTTGGCTTGGTTGGTTGCCATCAATGTATGAAACACGGTTATTTTCTTTTACAGTTTGGGCTTGATGCAAACCTAGTTCATAAGCACAGACACTTAAAACAAGTGCAGCTGCTGACCCAGCTAGATATTTTTTATTGATTTTCATTCTTTCCTCTTTTCTTAACTCTATTTGATTCACTATAAAACAATAAACCAGTTAATTAACTAGTTAATAGTTTACTCCTTTTAGTACTGCTTGTCAAGAATTTTTCGTATATACATAATAAAAATGAAAGTCCCTTTATCGAGACTCCCATTTTTCATTAGTTTGTTTTTTCCTTATTTACAGGTGAAGGATTACTACCTTTTAACAACGCAAGTAATTTTTCTGCTTCTGCCATGATACCATTATTATCCATGGTTTGCAGGCTCAAATTATTTCGTAAACCAGCTAGGGTTTCTGTCGCATTTCCTTTCAGACTAGCATCCGTTACTTTCGCAAGCAAAGCTTCTGCTTCTTTGAGCTTGGCTTCTACTTTTTCAGTCTCTACTTGAGGAACTTCTGGCTCAGCAGGTGTTTCCTCTACTGGTTCTTCATCCGCTTTGAAGTTCTTTTTGGGATCTTCACTGTGGTCTTTCTTACCTAAGACATGGTCGCTGGCATTTCCCCATCCGTCATTAGAATGTGGACGTTCATCAGGATGTTCAACATAGTACTTAATCGTCGCAAATAAGTCTTCCAGAGTATAACCATTTGGAGCTTTGTATGAGTGATCATCAAACCAAGCAAATTTAATGTTATGGTAATGATCCTTGTGAGGAATAATCAAATTACCATTTTTAACTTCTACTGTATGCTCAACCATGTATGGAAGTCGAACGAGTGGAATTCGTTTTTCCCCTTTCACACGATTGTAAATAGCCGCTGCACTATCTCCAGTTGGATTTGCTTGAGCATCTGCGTCTGCTGACGGAGGTAGAATTCCTTTTTCTTTAGTATAAGATTGAGCCGCAGCTTTTTCCTTATCAGAAAGGCTGTCTTTTCCAATCCAGTGACTATGGCCCATATGAGGCGTTACATAGGCATCTCCTTCATCACTGATAATATCATGTTCGTCAAAAATGTAACCATCTGACGTTGTATACTTATCAGCTAATTGAGCAACACGAACTTCGTTTTCAGTATATTCAATTTGAGAATTTGGTTTTCCAAGTCGCTCTGGATGAGTAATTGGTGCTAGGAATGTTAATAAATCATCTACCAATTTTCCTTTATTAGAAGATTCATCATTCAAGCGTTCTGCTAATTTGTCTAAGGCTTGGAAATCAGAAGTACGACCCTTATTTTCAGATAAAGCTTTATGAGCCTCGGCCAACAGATTATATGTTTTATCATAAAATTCTTGGTCACGAGGAGCAACTTTTTCTTTTTTAGCAGTTAAAGCATGTGAAACACTCTCTTGTTTTGATAACTTGCTTTCCAGATTTTTAACAGTGTCAGATGGTAAATCTTTCGCAAAGACATAACGAGAGATGCCCTTTTCTTCGAATACATATCCTTCTCCAACTTTTCGTACCAGCTGGCTAACCAAAGAAGAATTTGAGTCTATTTTAGGATTTGGAGTAGGAGCCGGCTTTACAATAGGTTTCAAAGGTTTTAAGGTAAGAGCTGGCAAAACAGGAGATGGAATTAAATTTGGAAGACTTGGAGTCGGAATTGGTTTTAATTCTTTACCACCTGCAGTAGTATGATTTCCTTGATAATTTTCAGAAATCATTCTCGCAATCTTCTGTTCTAAATCAGACATTTGAGAATAAGGGATAAAGTGATAATGATCTCCGTGTGGCACTGCAACACCATTCGCAGTTTTTCTTATAATCTGCGCTGGATCAAAGACAAGTCCATCTGATTCCACGTGTCGTTGACTAAGTGGCAAGGCATAAAGCTGTTTCAAGAGACTGGATACGTCTTCACTTGGACTTGCTTGATAGCTATTATCCACTTGTGGGCTAACACTTGGAGTCCATCTTCTAGTAGTTGCCTCAACATTACTTTGATTCGTTTGTCTATATGAACTACTATTCGAAGAATCTGATGAGCTATTGCTAGAAGAATTTGTTGAAGGACGATAGCTAAGTGAGCTTGTTTGCCCACCTTTACCAGATAAGAAGGCTTGGGCTGCAGCTAATTCACTGGCAGACAAGTCACTCTTAGGAATATAGTGGAAATGATTGCCATGAGGAACGATATAAGCATCACCCGTGTCTTCGATGATATCAGAGGCATTAAAGATATAACCATCATCCGTTGTATAACGGCCTTGAGCTCTGGCAGCGACTACCGCTTTATCGCTAGAACTACCTCCGTGATTACTACTGTGTTCCTGCTTCTGACGAGTGATTTCTTCTTTTGAGCGAACATTATCAGCATGTGATGCATCCTTTAGATAGACATAATACTTTCCATCTACCTTAATCACATAACCACCCTTGATTTCATTAACAATATCTGAATCCTTCAACTGATAATTCGGATCTTTCATCAGCAGTTCTTCACTAATAATAGCATCATAAGGAACCTTGCCATTATAGTAATGATAATGGTCTCCATGAGAAG
>NZ_NGVM01000367.1:0-217 GCF_002238115.1 Streptococcus sp. KR
TTCGGGTACCATGACACATTGGGCAGGTGAAGAAACGGTAGAAGCGGTTCAGCCGTTTCAATGCGATCTCACTTTTAGTCGTCTTCATGCTATCTTCAATGGCGTTATAGGCATTTTCATACAAAGCGTTGTCCATATGAAAGACCCGGCCGTTTTTGCTGGGGATATCAATGGCATAGTGCTTTTGCTGACCATGCAGGACCATGTCTTTTTCTTT
>NZ_NGVM01000368.1:0-217 GCF_002238115.1 Streptococcus sp. KR
CATGTCATGACCTATTCGACTGGTAAAGAGCCCCACCGTGTCATTGTGGTGGCGCCAAAATAGTTATTTAAACTGATTGACAAATCAGTAGCTATCAAATATTATGTAGGTAATCATTCTTATCTTAACTAGGTAAAGTAGTCAAAGTGCTTTATCCATGCTATCTTTTTTTGGCATGGAGTGGCGCTTTTTTTGTGCTTTTAAATAAGTTTTGTGG
>NZ_NGVM01000369.1:0-216 GCF_002238115.1 Streptococcus sp. KR
GACCAGTTGGTAAACACCACCTCAATTTTTACGAGACACAACTCACTTTTTATTAGTGATCCGAGTCTATCGATCACGATTGATAACGTGTCTTATAGTATTCAGTCCGTTGTTCCAGACTTTGATATTAATGGTTGTGACACAATTACTCTTAAAAAAGTAGGTGCTTAACTTGATAATGCACGAATGTAGTCATGTTGGCTGTACGGAATTAAT
>NZ_NGVM01000370.1:0-216 GCF_002238115.1 Streptococcus sp. KR
GAAACTCAATGGAAGCCGGAATATTAACAGGAGGATATCATGACTGAATACCGAATTGAAGAAGATACGCTCGGACAAGTCAAAGTTCCAAAGGACGCGCTGTGGGGACCACAAACTGAACGAAGCAGGCATAACTTTCCAACTGGCCCACTAATGCCAGTTGAAGTCATCCGGACACTTATTAACATCAAGTTGTGTGCGGCAGTCGTTAATGGT
>NZ_NGVM01000371.1:0-216 GCF_002238115.1 Streptococcus sp. KR
AGTTGGCCATAAAAAACTGGCCAAGGTAAACACCTCAACCAGTTACTTTTATAATTCATTCAATTACTTAATATCAGGAACTTTTTCAATTTCGTTTCCGTAACGGCCATTTGGGTTGTGCCAAGTGAAGTCGTCATACCAAAGATCCCGCTTGTTTTCGTCAAGTTGATTAATGCGTTGAACATCTTCATCGGTCAGCTTAAAGTCAAAGATTTG
>NZ_NGVM01000372.1:0-216 GCF_002238115.1 Streptococcus sp. KR
GGTGTTAACAGCAAAATCGAATTTATCAGTTTAATAAACACGCACTTGACTAGCAGTATATAACAGGTAGTGGTTCTGGTCAGAGTAACACAGCAAACCAGAACACTGGATCGACAAAGGGTGTCCATTCCACTAATTCGCAAGTTGAAAGTGGGAGTAAACAGGAAAGGAACTCGAAATTCGATCATTATTCCAAGCAAGCGGCTAAGCCTGTTG
>NZ_NGVM01000373.1:0-216 GCF_002238115.1 Streptococcus sp. KR
TTTAATATTTAACAACTTTAACGAACTTGTTATTAGCGGTAATGTAGCCGCCTTTTACGACGTAACGTTTGGTACCAGATTTGGTAATTGACCCTTCATGGCTGAAAGTATAACGTTTGATGGTTAACTTCTGCCCTTTCTTGAAGTGGCCGTTCCGCTGGGTCAGGTTGGCAGTCTTGTATCGGTTGATGTGCTTTTTGACAACCAATTGTTTTG
>NZ_NGVM01000374.1:0-216 GCF_002238115.1 Streptococcus sp. KR
AGTCTCACAAAGTTATGCAGTCACATAAAAGGAATGACCCGTTTTGGGGGTTCTATCAGTCGACACCATGGCGAAAAATGAGAAATGCATACATGGACGGTCACCCGTGGTGTGAAGAATGCTTAAGGAATGGTCGCCATAAACTTGCGACAAGTGTCGATCATATCAAACCACTTAAATTATGTAATGAAGATGAACAATTAAATTTTGATAATC
>NZ_NGVM01000375.1:0-215 GCF_002238115.1 Streptococcus sp. KR
ACACAGGTCAGCTCTTCTTAGAACCGTCAGCTGTTCAACTCTTAAGCTTTTGGTGCCGAACACCGCAACAAATGCGTCGCTTCATTGGCATTATCTTAAATGCTAAGTATGCCATTGAAAAAGCCCACAAAGACCTCGGCGTTTGGATTACTTTAGATGATCCCGAACTAAAGCCTCTAATGACCAAGACGTTAAGACGCTACTTCAATGCCCTG
>NZ_NGVM01000376.1:0-215 GCF_002238115.1 Streptococcus sp. KR
GTGGAAATCTATGGGCCTGAAAGTTCAGGTAAGACGACGGTTGCCTTACATGCCGTAGCCGAAGTGCAAAAACGTGGTGGAACAGCCGCTTATATTGATGCTGAAAACGCGCTTGATCCAGTGTACGCAACTCATCTTGGTGTTAATATTGATGATCTGTTGCTTTCACAACCTGATACTGGTGAACAGGGATTACAAATCACCGATGCATTGGT
>NZ_NGVM01000036.1:0-5253 GCF_002238115.1 Streptococcus sp. KR
TTATTTAACCTCTGTAACATACAGCTATTGCTTTAACTAAAACGCTATATTCTGTTAAGTTTTAATAAGTTTTAAGTTACTAAAAATAGGGTTATTTTGTTTCTGTTGTTTCCGAATTGTTGCCAAAAGGTGGATTTTCTTCTAAGATTTCTGTAAAGTATACAGCTTTTAAAAAGAGCTTTGTTTGTTCGGGTAAATCTTTTGTGAATATATTGAAGTATTCATCTGGTTCTATCCCCTCTTTTTCTGCGAGGTATGGTATGGCTCTAACTAGGTCTTTTATTTGATTGAGTCCCATTTCGGATAAATGGAAGTTTGGTAAATTGGCTAACTTTTCAAATTGATCACTACCACGTCCAAAACTAATGTTGCTTTCTCCTAGTAAATAACTAGTTGTAGTGTTAAGTATTGAAGCTAATTTTAGAAGTGTTTCAAAGTTGGGTTCTCGATTTCCTTTTTCCCAATTTGTATAAGTTACTCTATTGACATGGACTAAATCAGCAATATCTTTTTGCGTAAGTCCTTTTTTTTGTCTAAGTTGTTTTAATCGTTCTGGAAAAATCATATATATCTCCTTTTTGTATCGAAACGATACTTTTTTCTTGACAATGTATCGAAATGATACTAAAATAGAAGTATCAAAATGATACTTTAATAAAGTATATCACATTTGATAGTAAGGTTTCAAGGGGGGAACTGTCTATGATTGTATAAAAAAGTCTTTGAAGAAAAAATCCTCAAAGACTCAATAAAATAAATCTATCTAAATTATATCATATATACAGAAAAGAGAAAAGGAGATGGCCTATAAAGATTATTACGAGTATAAAGACATCATGGAAGCCACTGGCAAGTCCTACAGCGCTGTTAAAAAATGGCGGATAAGTATTGAACGCTTATCAGGTTACGAGTTTAAGAAAGTCAAAATAAAGGTCACACGTAAGCACGTAAAAGACCATTATCAATTTACTGAAGAAGAATTTGAAAAGTTTATCAAACTTTCTAAGCGAATTGATGAAACAAAAAACATGACTGAAGCTGTAACTGCTATATGGGGCGATCTAAAAAGTGCTGAAGAAAGAGCATTAAAACAAGACGTGGCTGAATTGAAAAATTTTCAAAAAAAACAAAAAATAAATAATAAAGATGTAAATTTTAAACTGATTTCATTAGAAATGGATTTAAAAAGATTAAAAAAAATAGAAGAACGACTTGAAGCCTTAGAAGAAAAACAGGCAAAAGGGTTCTTTTCAAAATTGAAAAAATAGAAAAGGAAATATAAAAAAATGGCAAACAAAAAAATTAAACTTACATCACCGCTTTCACTTAAAGAAGTAGCTCTTGAAAGCTCTCAATTTGATATTCCCAAAAAAATTCAAGTAGATTTTTCTAAAGCTCGACCAAGTAAGAAGTTCAAAGACGGTAAACAAACCGACATTTTGAGCCATTACATTTTAGAGGGAATTGATGAGCGAACCGCTAAGGCTGTAAATGATGGCTTAATTGACCGAGAAGACGTCAAGACTATTAAGATTGAAGTCTACGGTAGTTTTGAAGACATTGAGGATTATACTGAGTTTGGTAAAGTTCTGACTGTTGAGTTGCTAGATGTGCAGGTCAAAGCGGACTGGGTTGAAGGTCGAAATGCAGGATATAAAGCCATCAAACTGGTAGCCTCTGGGCTAAAACTTGCTATGTAGGCTAAAATTTCTGTATATGATGGGAGCTGGCCGCCTTGCTCCTGTCGGTTTACAAGTGAGCTAACTAGTAGCTGATAGCAACCGCAAAAGGGGCTTTTGCCCTGCGCGGTTGCGGGTATCAGCGGGCACTAGTTGGCTGACTTGTAAACCGGCAGGGCAATGCAACCAAGCTACCTAAATATGCAGAAATTTTAGTCACAAGAGTTTTTTGAGGAAGTATATACTCATATACTCAAACCTATGCGCGGGCGCCATTCTAGGACTTGACGATAGAATGGTGCAAACCAAGGGTAATCCCTTGATTGGCAAGCTTTCCGTGGACAGTACCGAAGGTGTCAGCGTAGCGTTAGGGAAACAAAAATGCCAAAAAATTAAGGGTTTTTCTTGAGTTTATTCTTGAGTATATACTTGAGTTTATTCTCAAAAAAATGGAGTATATACTCAAGATGAAAGAATAAAAAAACGATTCCGAAGATAATTTATGCAAAATCATGTCATGAGTTGGAAAGGGGAAAGAATGGTAAAAAGAATACAAAATAGGCGTTTTTTATTTGAGCAACAAATGAAGCCAGATTTTTGGGATTGGGCTGTATCGGACAAGAAATTATTTGAAAACTGGGAAGAGAATAAGACAAAGATTTTTAGATTAATCTTTGACCGTATCCGTGAACTGGTCGAAGAAGAGGAGTTTGTGGAAGTCGCTTTTATCGTCCATGATAAAGATATTTCCTTTGGGACTAAATTGGTCGAACCTCATATTCATGGTTATATTGATTTTCCAAAACGTATGGATTTGTCAAAAGTTGCCCTGGCTCTTGGAGTGGAAAAAGAACGTGTAGAAACTCCAAAATCAAAAGGCGGTAGGGGTTATACACGTATCAACGCTTTAGCTTATCTTATCCATGCTAAGGATAAAGATAAATATCAGTATCCTGCTAGTGATGTGGAAACATTTGACACGCTTGATTATGAAACTTTCATCAATCAGAATAAAGAAGATTTTGAGAAGTATGCAGCCACGAAAAAGCGTGAGAAATCCGATGAAAGTTTAGATTTGGTATTGTCTAAAGTTCAGCTGGGAGAGTTGACCTATAATGATGTTATGGAAGACGACAATTTGGCTTTTCTCTTTGGAAATAATCAGCAGAAATTTAGGGAACGATTTAATTTTTATGGAGAACGTCAGGCTTTCTTACGTTTGAAAAGTTTGGAACTTGGGGAATATCAATTAACTGTACTTTATATACAAGGAGAATCAGAAGTTGGGAAGTCGACTTTATCTAGAGAAATAGCCTTACAAGTTCAAGGTAAATTAAATGAAATAGGCTTGCGAGGGGATATCTATTCAGCTTCTTCTGCTAACCCTTTTGATGATTATTTTGGAGAAGAAATCTTATTATTAGACGATTTAAGGGAAAATAACATGTCTCCAAGTGATTGGCTAAAATTATTTGACCCCCTTAATTCTGCTAGAATGTCGGCACGCTATCAAAATAAAAGGGTAGTTCCAAGGTTGATTATTATGCCAGTTTATAAGTCTCCCAAATTATTTTTTGGAGAAATTAAGGAAGAGGATTTAAACCAGTTTCTTAGGAGAATTAACTTTTTATTAGATGTAACCTATAAGCATGGGTCGGATGAAAATCGTTTATATAATATTTCTGAAGTTGTGAAACGTAGGGGAGTTGATTTTTATCAGAAAAAAGATGGTTCTATGGCTGTTTTGAATTTCAAATATGAAGATATATTTTGTTCAGATGATAAAGAGGATTTTATTCGTAAATTGCTTGAAGATTGTATCTATCCTAGAATATTACCTAAAAAAGCAAAGGACGTGACAAATGGCTAAAAAAATTGTGATGTTCTTTGATGAAAGGTTAGATTCTGACTTTAGAGTGATACGATTTAAAAAGAGTATACCGATAAGGCAGGAATTAGATAATATTTATATGTTCATGAATGATAGAAATTTATGGGCTAGATGTAAAAAAAAGATGCGTGAAAATCGATCACACATCAAAATAAAAAAACAAGATAATTATAACATGAAAAGGAGAAAAAAGCTATGTTCGTAACAAAAGAAGATTTAAAAAAATTGGGTTTTGGAAATTATCAAGCATATAGTTTGATTAAACAAGCTAAGGCTTTGATGGTACAAAAGGGCTTTGCTTACTATAATTCTAAGGGGTTGGGTCAAGTTCCTGTGGAAGCTGTTGAGGAGATTTTAGGTACAAAATTAAATTTTGAGGAAGTGGAAGAATATGCCTAAAATCCCTCATGTATATTATGACAAGGCTAGTAGCTCTTATTATGCGGTTGCTTCTCTAGGTTTTGATGAAGTGACTGGTAAAAGAATGCAGAAAAAGAAAAGAGGGTTTAAAACTCAAACAGAAGCTAAGAAGTGGTATGATGATTTTATAGCGAAACATTCGAAAAAAGCTATTGTGCATGGTGCAACTTTAACGGTTAAGTTATTCTTAGAAAAGTATTTTATCCCACATTACAAGAATAAGGTGACAGCTCGGACGTTTATGACCTTTTCTTCTAAGTTGAAAAGATTGAAGTATTTTTATCCTATGAAAATGGTTGATGTTAAACCTATTCATATAAAAAAATGGCATACAGATATCTTGGAAGAAGGCTTATCTAATAACTACTTAAAAGATTTACATCAAACAGTAAAAGAATTATTTGATATGGCGCTTACTTTGGGTGTTGTCAGTGAAAATCCTGCTCGGCAGGTTGGAAATATGAAGAGGACTAGAAAAAAGGTTGATTTTTGGACAAAAGAAGAATTTGAAAAATTTATCAAAACATTTGAAAAAAATGATGTTGTAGAACATTTGAAATATACCTGTTTTCTATTTCTCTTTATGACAGGATTGAGGATCAGCGAATTACAAGCCTTAACGTGGGAAGATGTTGATTTTGAAAATAAAGCTGTACAAGTCAATAAGTCTATGTTTTATCAAAATAAAAATAATTGGCAAATTAACCCCACAAAAACTTTTTCAAGTAATAGAAAAATCTATCTTGATGCTATGACGATTAAGGCGCTATCCTCATGGAAAAATCATCAGAAACAGCTAGGAAAAATAAGTTTTGTCTTTTCTTATAACTGTTTACCTGTGACTAAGACAATGCTTGCTAATAGCATGAAGAAACACGGAGAAATAGCTGGAGTCAAAAGTATTCGTATACATGATTTAAGGCACTCCCACGCAAGTCTATTGCTATCTTTGGGTATGAATGACCTAGAACTTAAAAATAGGTTAGGACATGCAGATATACAGACGACTTTAGGAGTATATTCCCATCTTCGCCCTTCAGCTATGAAAGAGGTAGCGGATAAACTAGAGGGGGTAATATCGCTTTAATTTCAATCACGGCTTTCGTATCACTAGCGAAGTCTGTTATACGAAAACGGAGATTATAAAAAGGTAGCAAGATTATATCTTACTACCTTTTTTGTTGCCAAAATGTTCCCACTTGGCTAGTATTAAGTGTTAAAACGTTGATTTAACGCTATTTTCACTAATTTAACTCTTATTTA
>NZ_NGVM01000377.1:0-215 GCF_002238115.1 Streptococcus sp. KR
ACTGGTTTCATCGTTGGTGGTGTTTTGATTGCCCTCTCAGGTTTAATTGTTCTGTTGATTACTCCAAGAGAAAAATCATCAAAAGACGCAGTTATTCCAAAGGAAGAATCAGTATTAGGTGTCTTTGCTACATTGCTGCCACCTAAGATGCACGGTGCCCATGATTTCTACAAGGCTTGTGCCGGCCGATTCTTAGTTATGACTAGTTACACTAT
>NZ_NGVM01000378.1:0-214 GCF_002238115.1 Streptococcus sp. KR
GGTAGTGCCATTTCACCAACCAAGGATGCCAAAAATGTTTTGCAGGAAAACATTACGCAAAACGAAAAAGCTTCCAGTGCGAAGAATAAAGCTGCCTTGGCCAAGCAAAAGAAGGCTTCCAAGCTTTCTGCAAATCAAAAGCGGATGAAGAAGCTTTTGAAGAAGAAGCTAACTGTTAAGCAGTACAAGATTGCCAAGCACTATGGTTTGAATA
>NZ_NGVM01000379.1:0-214 GCF_002238115.1 Streptococcus sp. KR
AACAACTACGCATAATCAAATGTTATGTAAATCAGATAATGAAAAGAAGTCAGATAAATACTAATATAGCGAGACCAATATTTATATCTTTTCTTCACCAGTGAATATAAATGTTCAACATGCTTATCTAAGCGGGGGCTACAACTATCAAATAGGCCTTTGATCATTTCTAAAGCCATTCTTCAGAACGTTATTACGATCTGAGGAACGGCTT
>NZ_NGVM01000380.1:0-214 GCF_002238115.1 Streptococcus sp. KR
ATTGTCACTCAAGCGTGGAGTCCACTTGGCAGAGGGATTGTCTTGGACAACCCAATGCTCGCCAAAATGGCCAAACACCATGGCAAGACGCCCGCCCAAATCATTTTGCGTTGGGACTTGCAAAGAGGCGTCTCCATCATTCCAAAATCCAAGACACCGGAACGAATCAAGGAAAACACCGAACTGGACTTTGAATTAAGCGACGATGAGATGA
>NZ_NGVM01000381.1:0-214 GCF_002238115.1 Streptococcus sp. KR
GCGGTTCTGGTGACAAATATGGTGCGTCGGTTTCAACCATCATGCTGTCAAACGGTGTGTTGCGGACCGCGTCATGAACTTCATGGGTTTTCTTGAAACTGGCAACCCCACTATATGAAACCAGCATCCCCAGATCCAAAAACTTCTTGAGCCATTCGGAATCACCGTTAAAGCTGTGCATGACACCGCGAATATCGGAAACGTTCATCTCTTT
>NZ_NGVM01000382.1:0-214 GCF_002238115.1 Streptococcus sp. KR
AAAATCATTGCGGATAGCCAAGCAGAATTAGATGCCCAGAAACTTCACGCAAGGAAAACAGCCGCTTATTATCGCCGAACATTGACTACCCTTAAGTGGGCTCAAAAAGGATTTAACGAAGTTTCAAAATTGACCATGCCAATCACATATGGTGCTGGAGCCGCTCTTTTGTACGCTGCAAAAAAAGCAATGGACTACAAGAGTCAAATGATGG
>NZ_NGVM01000383.1:0-213 GCF_002238115.1 Streptococcus sp. KR
GTTGTTGGAGAAGAACAGGTGTCAGAGTAACTGTTGACATCTTGACGGTATCCAACCAGAAAGCCACGGCTAACTACGTGCCAGCAGCCGCGGTAATACGTAGGTGGCAAGCGTTGTCCGGATTTATTGGGCGTAAAGCGAGCGCAGGCGGTTTCTTAGGTCTGATGTGAAAGCCTTCGGCTTAACCGGAGAAGTGCATCGGAAACCAGGAGA
>NZ_NGVM01000384.1:0-213 GCF_002238115.1 Streptococcus sp. KR
TGTTTATCGCGACAAGTTCTGGACTATTTTATTGCAGAACCAAGCACTGTATGACCGTTACTTAAACATCCATATCGCAGAACATTTGGATCTTCTTCAGGGAATTGTCAAAACAAAAAAAGAAGCACGGGACAAATACGAACCCAAGAGTGACATCTCTAAAGAAAGCGCTCAAAAGCTTCAAACGACAGCAAACGATTAAAGAGGAGCGAT
>NZ_NGVM01000385.1:0-213 GCF_002238115.1 Streptococcus sp. KR
AGAAATTAAAAAGGCCGACACCAAGTCTTGATGTCAGCCTTCTATACTAATCGGCAATCTCTTGAAACGTCCCGATATCCAAAATAAGGGTTATCGTTAAAACCACAATTATTTGGTAGAGATCAGCTTCCTCAAATTGGCGATAAACAATGTGCATAATTGGATTGAACAAAAAATATCCGGCAACTAAATTCAATATTCCAAAAATGATCG
>NZ_NGVM01000386.1:0-213 GCF_002238115.1 Streptococcus sp. KR
CGAGACGACAAGCAAATTGAACTGTACCAAGATGCATTTAACTTTCTATTGGATGGCGACCATGAATTGGTGGTCTATGGCGTGCTGAAGAAGCTGCACATCACAAAAGGCAATACCTACTATGATGATATGGTTCAAGAGGGGATGCTGTCCTTTGTTGAAAAATACATTCGGGCAATCAATCTCAAGAAAGAACCGGAATATTATAATGCC
>NZ_NGVM01000037.1:0-5242 GCF_002238115.1 Streptococcus sp. KR
AGCTAAGCGACTTCCATATCTCACAGGGGGCAACCCCCAACTACTTCCGGCGTTCTAGGGCTTAACTTCTGTGTTCGGCATGGGTACAGGTGTATCTCCTAGGCTATCGTCACTTAACTCTGAGTAATACCTACTCAAAATTGAATATCTATTCAAACTAAGAAAACCGTTCGCTTTCATATTCTCAGTTACTTTGGATAAGTCCTCGAGCTATTAGTATTAGTCCGCTACATGTGTCGCCACACTTCCACTTCTAACCTATCTACCTGATCATCTCTCAGGGCTCTTACTGATATAAAATCATGGGAAATCTCATCTTGAGGTGGGTTTCACACTTAGATGCTTTCAGCGTTTATCCCTTCCCTACATAGCTACCCAGCGATGCCTTTGGCAAGACAACTGGTACACCAGCGGTAAGTCCACTCTGGTCCTCTCGTACTAGGAGCAGATCCTCTCAAATTTCCTACGCCCGCGACGGATAGGGACCGAACTGTCTCACGACGTTCTGAACCCAGCTCGCGTGCCGCTTTAATGGGCGAACAGCCCAACCCTTGGGACCGACTACAGCCCCAGGATGCGACGAGCCGACATCGAGGTGCCAAACCTCCCCGTCGATGTGAACTCTTGGGGGAGATAAGCCTGTTATCCCCAGGGTAGCTTTTATCCGTTGAGCGATGGCCCTTCCATACGGAACCACCGGATCACTAAGCCCGACTTTCGTCCCTGCTCGAGTTGTAGCTCTCGCAGTCAAGCTCCCTTATACCTTTACACTCTGCGAATGATTTCCAACCATTCTGAGGGAACCTTTGGGCGCCTCCGTTACCTTTTAGGAGGCGACCGCCCCAGTCAAACTGCCCGTCAGACACTGTCTCCGATAGGGATCACCTATCCGGGTTAGAGTGGCCATAACACAAGGGTAGTATCCCAACAACGTCTCCTTCGAAACTGGCGTCCCGATCTCATAGACTCCTACCTATCCTGTACATGTGGTACAGACACTCAATATCAAACTGCAGTAAAGCTCCATGGGGTCTTTCCGTCCTGTCGCGGGTAACCTGCATCTTCACAGGTACTAAAATTTCACCGAGTCTCTCGTTGAGACAGTGCCCAAATCATTACGCCTTTCGTGCGGGTCGGAACTTACCCGACAAGGAATTTCGCTACCTTAGGACCGTTATAGTTACGGCCGCCGTTTACTGGGGCTTCAATTCATACCTTCGCTTACGCTAAGCACTCCTCTTAACCTTCCAGCACCGGGCAGGCGTCACCCCCTATACATCATCTTACGATTTAGCAGAGAGCTGTGTTTTTGATAAACAGTTGCTTGGGCCTATTCACTGCGGCTGACTTAAAGTCAGCACCCCTTCTCCCGAAGTTACGGGGTCATTTTGCCGAGTTCCTTAACGAGAGTTCTCTCGCTCACCTGAGGCTACTCGCCTCGACTACCTGTGTCGGTTTGCGGTACGGGTAGAGTATGTTTAAACGCTAGAAGCTTTTCTTGGCAGTGTGACGTCACTAACTTCGCTACTAAACTTCGCTCCCCATCACAGCTCAATGTTAAAGATATAAGCATTTGACTCATATCACACCTCACTGCTTAGACAGACTCTTCCAATCGTCTGCTTTAGTTAGCCTACTGCGTCCCTCCATCACTACATACTCTAGTACAGGAATATCAACCTGTTGTCCATCGGATACACCTTTCGGTCTCTCCTTAGGTCCCGACTAACCCAGGGCGGACGAGCCTTCCCCTGGAAACCTTAGTCTTACGGTGGACAGGATTCTCACCTGTCTTTCGCTACTCATACCGGCATTCTCACTTCTATGCGTTCCAGCGCTCCTCACGGTACACCTTCATCACACATAGAACGCTCTCCTACCATACCTATAAAGGTATCCACAGCTTCGGTAAATTGTTTTAGCCCCGGTACATTTTCGGCGCAGGGTCACTCGACTAGTGAGCTATTACGCACTCTTTGAATGAATAGCTGCTTCTAAGCTAACATCCTAGTTGTCTGTGCAACCCCACATCCTTTTCCACTTAACAATTATTTTGGGACCTTAGCTGGTGGTCTGGGCTGTTTCCCTTTCGACTACGGATCTTAGCACTCGCAGTCTGACTGCCGACCATAATTCATTGGCATTCGGAGTTTATCTGAGATTGGTAATCCGGGATGGACCCCTCACCCAAACAGTGCTCTACCTCCAAGAATCTCTAATGTCGACGCTAGCCCTAAAGCTATTTCGGAGAGAACCAGCTATCTCCAAGTTCGTTTGGAATTTCTCCGCTACCCACAAGTCATCCAAGCACTTTTCAACGTGCCCTGGTTCGGTCCTCCAGTGCGTCTTACCGCACCTTCAACCTGCTCATGGGTAGGTCACATGGTTTCGGGTCTACGTCATGATACTAAGGCGCCCTATTCAGACTCGGTTTCCCTACGGCTCCGTCTCTTCAACTTAACCTCGCATCATAACGTAACTCGCCGGTTCATTCTACAAAAGGCACGCTCTCACCCATTAACGGGCTCGAACTTGTTGTAGGCACACGGTTTCAGGTTCTATTTCACTCCCCTCCCGGGGTGCTTTTCACCTTTCCCTCACGGTACTGGTTCACTATCGGTCACTAGGGAGTATTTAGGGTTGGGAGATGGTCCTCCCAGATTCCGACGGGATTTCTCGTGTCCCGCCGTACTCAGGATACTGCTAGGTACAAAGACTATTTTAAATACGAGGCTATTACTCTCTTTGGCTGATCTTCCCAAATCATTCTTCTATAATCTTTGAGTCCACATTGCAGTCCTACAACCCCGAAGAGTAAACTCTTCGGTTTGCCCTTCTGCCGTTTCGCTCGCCGCTACTAAGGCAATCGCTTTTGCTTTCTCTTCCTGCAGCTACTTAGATGTTTCAGTTCACTGCGTCTTCCTCCTCACATCCTTAACAGATGCGGGTAACAGGTAGTACCTGTTGGGTTCCCCCATTCGGAAATCCCTGGATCATCGCTTACTTACAGCTACCCAAGGCATATCGTCGTTTGTCACGTCCTTCTTCGGCTCCTAGTGCCAAGGCATCCACCGTGCGCCCTTATTAACTTAACCTTATTTTTCTGACCTTTCAGTCATAAACTCTTATTAATACTACAGCGTTTTCGGTTTATTTTCTTGTTACTATTTGATATAGATATTCAATTTTCAATGTGCATTACTTGGTGATCTCTCACCAATGGAGCCTAGCGGGATCGAACCGCTGACCTCCTGCGTGCAAAGCAGGCGCTCTCCCAGCTGAGCTAAGGCCCCACAAGACCTCTCAAGACTAAACAAGACCAATGCGCAGTTCCTTATCCTTAGAAAGGAGGTGATCCAGCCGCACCTTCCGATACGGCTACCTTGTTACGACTTCACCCCAATCATCTATCCCACCTTAGGCGGCTGGCTCCTTACGGTTACCTCACCGACTTCGGGTGTTACAAACTCTCGTGGTGTGACGGGCGGTGTGTACAAGGCCCGGGAACGTATTCACCGCGGCGTGCTGATCCGCGATTACTAGCGATTCCGACTTCATGTAGGCGAGTTGCAGCCTACAATCCGAACTGAGACTGGCTTTAAGAGATTAGCTTGCCGTCACCGGCTTGCGACTCGTTGTACCAGCCATTGTAGCACGTGTGTAGCCCAGGTCATAAGGGGCATGATGATTTGACGTCATCCCCACCTTCCTCCGGTTTATTACCGGCAGTCTCGCTAGAGTGCCCAACTGAATGATGGCAACTAACAATAGGGGTTGCGCTCGTTGCGGGACTTAACCCAACATCTCACGACACGAGCTGACGACAACCATGCACCACCTGTCACCTCTGTCCCGAAGGAAAGCTCTATCTCTAGAGCGGTCAGAGGGATGTCAAGACCTGGTAAGGTTCTTCGCGTTGCTTCGAATTAAACCACATGCTCCACCGCTTGTGCGGGCCCCCGTCAATTCCTTTGAGTTTCAACCTTGCGGTCGTACTCCCCAGGCGGAGTGCTTAATGCGTTAGCTACGGCACTAAACCCCGGAAAGGGTCTAACACCTAGCACTCATCGTTTACGGCGTGGACTACCAGGGTATCTAATCCTGTTTGCTCCCCACGCTTTCGAGCCTCAGCGTCAGTTACAAGCCAGAGAGCCGCTTTCGCCACCGGTGTTCCTCCATATATCTACGCATTTCACCGCTACACATGGAATTCCACTCTCCCCTCTTGCACTCAAGTTAAACAGTTTCCAAAGCGTACTATGGTTAAGCCACAGCCTTTAACTTCAGACTTATCTAACCGCCTGCGCTCGCTTTACGCCCAATAAATCCGGACAACGCTCGGGACCTACGTATTACCGCGGCTGCTGGCACGTAGTTAGCCGTCCCTTTCTGGTAAGATACCGTCACAGTGTGAACTTTCCACTCTCACACTCGTTCTTCTCTTACAACAGAGCTTTACGATCCGAAAACCTTCTTCACTCACGCGGCGTTGCTCGGTCAGACTTCCGTCCATTGCCGAAGATTCCCTACTGCTGCCTCCCGTAGGAGTCTGGGCCGTGTCTCAGTCCCAGTGTGGCCGATCACCCTCTCAGGTCGGCTATGTATCGTCGCCTTGGTGAGCCGTTACCCCACCAACTAGCTAATACAACGCAGGTCCATCTGGTAGTGATGCAATTGCACCTTTTAAGCAAATGTTATGCAACATCTACTCTTATGCGGTATTAGCTATCGTTTCCAATAGTTATCCCCCGCTACCAGGCAGGTTACCTACGCGTTACTCACCCGTTCGCAACTCATCCAGAGAAGCAAGCTCCTCCTTCAGCGTTCTACTTGCATGTATTAGGCACGCCGCCAGCGTTCGTCCTGAGCCAGGATCAAACTCTCATTAAAAGTTTGAGTTCTCACTCATTTCTGTCACTGACAGATTTATTGTTTTTTCATTGTTCAGTACTACAACCTTAGTTGTAGTGCCCTGCACATTGGTTCGTCTTGTTCAGTTTTCAAAGGTCTTTGTCACTCGCTTCTCTCAAGTGACAACTATATTAGTATATCACAGCCGCTTTCGCTTGTCAACACTTTTTTGAAACTTTTTTAACTTTTTTCATCAAGTGCTTCAACCACAATACACCATAGTCCGTACGGGATTCGAACCCGTGTTACCGCCGTGAAAAGGCGGTGTCTTAACCCCTTGACCAACGGACCTGAGTTGTTATTTTCAACTCTTACTATTATACAGACTTTT
>NZ_NGVM01000387.1:0-213 GCF_002238115.1 Streptococcus sp. KR
ATGAACAAGCTTCGATCGGTTCCACCGACATTGATAAACTTGCTGACGTATGGGCAAAGGAAGTTTGCGCCATTTGTGCTCAGCATCAAAATGGTCGTTGCATCATTACCATATTTCTTAGGAACAAAGGACAGCCCTTTTGAAAAGATAAATGGAATAAACAAACCAAAGCTGAAGCCCACTGAGAATGCACCGATGAAGCACGCCGTTGCA
>NZ_NGVM01000388.1:0-213 GCF_002238115.1 Streptococcus sp. KR
GCTTGGGGATGCAGTTATCGTGGTTCCTGGCGCTACCAAAGCCGGTGATGGGGTTAAATCCATCCAGTTGTTGAGTACTTTGTTTGATCAAAGTGTTCACATTACTTTGGATGTTTTATGTCTCAAGCTGAGTCGTCGGGATCACGTTTCGAATGATGCTGCCAAAGCTGAGCACAGTAACATGGAATAATCAATTTGTCGGACGTTTGGGAG
>NZ_NGVM01000389.1:0-212 GCF_002238115.1 Streptococcus sp. KR
AGCTAACAAAAGTGAATTTTTGGGGATTAGTCGGAAGCAAGCTATTTTAAGTTTTGTAAAAGGTACTTTGACTAACTCAAAACCAGCACAACAAAACGATTATGAGCTAATTAATTTTGAAAAGTTGCTTAGCTTTTATAAAAAACAAGGTTTTGAAGACTATGATCGACGTTTTAAATTAGCTTTAATGGTTAGAGTGATGTTAGATAAAA
>NZ_NGVM01000390.1:0-212 GCF_002238115.1 Streptococcus sp. KR
AAGCGAAGCACCGGCCCGATCCATCGTCAAATAGTCCAGTCCCAAATCAAGCAATGGCTGAGTTTGATTTAACAATTCAGTGGTCAAATTGTTGGCCAATTTTTGCATGTTATCCGGAAGCCACTTCTTAATTCGCTCAACAAATGCCGGCAGCTCACCAATTGGCATGTGACTTGCCTGGGCAATATTCGTCCCATCAATTAACTGACTTA
>NZ_NGVM01000391.1:0-212 GCF_002238115.1 Streptococcus sp. KR
ACTGTTCCTTCGAAAAAGCCGGCTAATTCCTGACTTAGGCTATTGGTAGTGTTGGTATCCGTGCCATTTGATGCATCACCGTTGGTATTGCCAGAATTATCACCAGAGTTTCCGTTATTAGAGTTGCCATTATCACCGCTAGGAGTGGTACCACTAGTTGCGTTCGGATTGATACCTCTAGTTAAATAACCGCGCCAAACAATCCCACTTGC
>NZ_NGVM01000392.1:0-212 GCF_002238115.1 Streptococcus sp. KR
ATAAAGGTCGCAAAGGCTTTAACTTCAGAGATATCTTCGGTGAAGACACCCAAGCCGATCACTATTACAACACTCCTCGTGTTTGGTATGGCCAAAAGATGTTCAACCCAGAAATTGAACAGGATCCAGAAAGTCGCACAATGCCATTCACTCGGGTTGCCGATCATTTAATTTCTGTTGAAGACATTGCTTTCTTCTTAAGCAGCCATTAC
>NZ_NGVM01000393.1:0-212 GCF_002238115.1 Streptococcus sp. KR
ACCGGAAGAAAAGTGGGATCCCCGCCTGGAAGATTATTGTGACGTTCATCATATTCGGTTGGCAGTTGGCCATAGCGATGCGACCTACCAATTGCTTCAAAACCTTCAAATCCAGCATGTCACCCATTTGTATAATGCCCAACGTGGCTTTCATCACCGGGAGGTTGGGGTAGTTGGTTATGCCATGCTATCCGATACGGCAAAAGTTGAAT
>NZ_NGVM01000394.1:0-211 GCF_002238115.1 Streptococcus sp. KR
TAGTACTTATAATATCTTTAGAATTAATTTCAGCTTTACTGTTGACCCCTGTGTTACTTGCGATAACATGGAGGTCTTTTTCGATTGCCCACAAAACGTGGATTAACTGCTTTAATGTTTTAATCATCTTTCTCACTTCCTTTTGATAAGATCTGACGTGGATTAATTAATCGTCGTTTTTGTTGTCTTCAATTTCCACATTTTTCACTCC
>NZ_NGVM01000395.1:0-211 GCF_002238115.1 Streptococcus sp. KR
ATTGTCGTTGGGCTTGCCGCCACGAACCAATAATGTATTAAATTTGACCATCAAAAGATCTCCTATCTAATCATAATGTGGAACTACTTCACTGGAACCAGTTGATCTGATGATAACAGATACAAGTACTTCTTTGAAATAGGTTTCCCAAGAATTTTTTCCAAAGCCTGCCCATAAAGTCGCAGTTGTCCTTCATATCGTTCAAGAATCG
>NZ_NGVM01000396.1:0-211 GCF_002238115.1 Streptococcus sp. KR
GCATGGTTACGTTGCTGCCGGTATCATTTACGCATTCATCACCTATCTGTCCAACTTCTATAACCCAATGTCTCAAATGATGGATCGTTTAAGTGACTTCCAAGATGGTGTGGTTGCCGGTTCTCGAGTCTTACGGATTATGGATGATCAAACCTATGAACCTCAACAACACGTTGACCCCAAGGCAACCATTACCTGTGGGAAAATTGAA
>NZ_NGVM01000038.1:0-5037 GCF_002238115.1 Streptococcus sp. KR
TATTATCAATTAGAAGAGGCCTTAGTACAGGGATTTCAAACACCTGAAGAATACCTAGCCTACAAGGAGTTAAAGGAACATTATGAGGAAGTGACAGGCGATTACAGTTTTTCTAAACGAGAGCTCACTAGTCAATTGGAAATCGCTCTTCAGAATCATCGAGGTGTGGACTTTGAAGATCATGAGAAAGAGGAGTATTTGGACTTAGTTCAAAAGCTAGAGGAATTTGATTCCTCTCTGGCCACCCATTATCGTCAGTTGATTGATTAGGAAGGAACAAGTCATGAATGATTTACTCCTTGTCCCAGTAATTTTTTTAGCAGTAGGAGGAATTCTCATTCTTTTATGGAGATTCTTTCTGATTGCCAGTGGACTTTTCCTGATTGGTTTTATCAGTTTTCTTATTTTCGTAGAGGTCTATGGAATTTATTTGTTCTTTACTGAATCCAACCTTTATGTAGAGGATTTAGCCCAGAATGGTCTGATAAGCTTTACAGGATTTTATGTGATTTTTAATCTATTCTTGCTTATTTTTGTTTTTTTGAAAATCATCAGTTGGAAAAGAAGATTAAAAAGTAGCTGAGCAAGAGATTGTTCAGCTACTTTTTAATATCTGACGATGAAATTTTTTCTTTAAAGTAATCATCCCACTTATTGGCTTCATCTTTTGTAAAGAGTAGAGAAACAGTTTTAAGAATTGTTTGATGAATGTTATCGGCTTCTTCTTTGTCGCACCAAATATACATATAGATTGCTTGGAATTCAGATAGACATAATTTCTCATAAGCAAAATATGTAGGAAACTGTTTACGTGATAATAATTGGAGTAGTGCTTTGCTTGCATTTTTTTCACGCCTTGCTAAAAGTACAGACAGACAATTAATGACAGTATCTATTTTTATGCGATCTAGATTGTTTCGCAGTTGATTGGGAGTGTTTTTTAAAATACTATCTGTAAATAGGACTAGAGCTTCTGTCGTAAAGTGATGAACAATATTTCCTAGCAAGCCAACATCTAAATTGGTCCAATAATCTAAGGAGAAAAAATAATCTGTCAATTCAGAAATGATTTCAGGTGTGGGTTCTTTTTCTTGAAGTTTAGAAATTATAACATCAAGAACTAAAGAGATAATATGGTAGATGTAGTGTTTTTTATCGACAAAAAACTCTTGAAATATTTCACGCTTTTGTATGAGAACTGCAATATCTTGAGTTTGTAGAGCGTTCTCCACTTGGGTCATCAATTCTAGAAACTCTGCATCTTGAAAAGCACTCCATTCAAATACTTCGTTGATTTCAACAACCATAAAACCAAGTAATTGTAATAACACATCATTAGATAGATTTGTTTTCCCTTTTTCAAAATCAGAAATGCTACTTGCGCTGCCTGCGACATTGGCTAGATCTCGTAGTGATAGCTTGCGTTGTTTTCGAATGGCTTTAAATTTTTCTTGAATATTCATGTACGGATTTCCGAATTTCTTCTTTACACTTTTTTTAATATTATATAATAATGGTATCAAAATTGAAAGGAGTTTTATTATGGTTATCCAAGAAATTGTCGAACACGACATGGAACAAGACTATGGAATTGAATTTAATAATCTAGTCTGTGGTGCTGGTTGCTAGTAATTTTATTAGCTAAGTTGTTATTTAATTGAACAGTAAAATTCCATATATTTTTGAGATACACTGTTTAATTAGAGTGTTAAAAGGTAATAAAATTATTCTTTTATTATCTCAGTGTATTGTAGTGTGCAGAGTAAGATTTTGAGATTAACTCTGCACGCTGTTTCTTGATGGAGACGATGAGATGAAGTATTCAAAGTATGTAATAGAATTGAAAAAAGAAAATCATACCTTCTTATTTAATACCAAGAACAATATTTCTTTGAAAATTGAAAATAAACTTTTGGATAAGATTGAGAAGAATAATCATATCAAAAGCGAGTTTGAATCTTTTTTAAAATCTCAAGATTTTGATGAAAAAGAAAATGAGTTAGACAAAATGATTGAGTTATTTAGGAAAAGGGATGAAACCACTTTGAGAATTATTATTTTAGCTCATGGTGATTGTAATTTTAGATGCAAATATTGTTATGAAAAATTTTCAAATTGTACTATTACATCTCAAAAAACTGGAATAATAGATTTTGTAAATCAAAAATTATCTGAGAAAAACTTTGAAGACTTACATGTATCTTGGTTTGGAGGAGAACCATTACTAGGATATCGAGATATTTTAGATATTTCAAAAGAATTGATTTCAATTTCTCAAAAGTTAGGGATTCGCTATCACGCTGATATGACAACGAACGGATATTTGTTAAATCGTACAGTATTAGATCGATTAGTGACAGAATGTTACGTGAAAACATACCAAGTTACAGTAGATGGTTCTCGTGAAGGGCATGACAATCAGCGTATTTTGAAAAATGGTCATGGTTCCTATGATCGCATTATGAAAAACTTAAAAAATGCAATAAATTTAGAATCTCAATTCCATGTTATGATTCGCTTGAATGTTTCTCAGGAAAATTATAAGAATGTTGAGAAATTTTTATTAGAAGATGCACAGGTTTTTAAAAATGATAAGCGATTTCATCTGTTGTTCCGAAATGTAGGAGATTGGGGATGCGGTGATAGAAAAGAGGGATACGAGGTAAAACGATTTGAGTCAGATGTTTCTTTTGAATTATCAAAAAGTGCAATTAAATTAGGGTACAGATTATTTGATGATTTTGTCTTCAGAAGTAATTATTCATCATGTTATGCTCAAAAACCAAACTCTTATACGATTGACACAAAAGGGAATCTATTAAAATGTACGGTTAGTCTTTATGACGAAGAAAATAAAATAGGTGAACTAGGAAATAGTGTCATTAACGAGAACAATCAAAAAAGATGGGTACATTCTTATCAATTTGACTCAAAATGTCAAAAATGTCAATTGTTGCTAGTTTGTAAGGGTGGAGCTTGCCCTAAGAGAGATATTTTCAATGAGACTAGTTTTGAGGAAAAATGCTTCAAAATGAGAAGAAATATTATGAATAATTTTGAGTTATCAATTTGTTCAAATAATATAAATTATGAATTAAAAGCTGACTAAGATGAAAATAATCGTAAAAATCATTTCAAAATGGAAACTACTTGGTTTCGTTATCTTTGCTTTACTGTACTCTTGTCAGGGCTTGTTGATTTCACTGATTATCCAAATGGCCGGCTCTGTGGACATTGAGAATAGAGGGATGATTGTAATCTTTGGATTGTTGAGTCTTACTTTCTTTATCTTTATTTATATTTGCATGTACTTCAATAACATTCTTCTACGTTCCATCATCAAAGATATCAATTTGTTTATTTCTAAGAAAGCTTTGCGTTTATTTGCTGAAAAAAGATTAGAGTATTCAGCATCTGAATTTAATTCTTTTTTAACCCAAGATATTCCAATGTTTTGGAAGGAATATTTGTCTCCACTTTTTTTATATCCTATATTTGGCACCTCTATCCTAGTGTCTGTCATGTATTTAGTATCACAGGATGTTGTGGTTGGTTTACTCTTTACCATAGGTGGCTTTCTCATGATCATTCCTCAATTTGTTTTTCATAAACTATTGAAAAGACGTGGTGAAGAACTGAGTAAAGTTAGAGAAATCAGTTTAGCTAATATCACAGATTTTTCAGCAGGGATTGATACTATTGTTTCAAATAGAGTTGAGCAAGAATATTGTCAACATGTTTATGATACCATTGATAAGATGGAGTCTGGTCAATATCGTTACTATACAAGTCATAATTTGGTTATGTTTTGGACAGGTCCTTTGAAAGGACTAGGGCTAGTGGGGCCTTTTGTGATTGGAATGGTGATGATGTCTACCACCCATCTTTCCTTGACTGTTTTGATTGCCATGATGACAGCATCTATGAATCTGATTTCTCCATTGCAACAACTCTTGGAAGCAACCTCTACGCTTCAATCAGCGACAGTAGTAAAAGAAAAAGTGCTGAATATTCTTTTAAAAGAGGATATTAAACGGGAAGAGGTATCTGAAACATTCCCAACCACTCTCGGAATATCTATAAAAAATGTTAGCAAGCAATATGCAGATAAGATTATTTTTGATGACATAAGTGTAAGTATGGAAGCTGGGAATCGAGTCTTGCTTACAGGAGCCAGCGGTAGTGGCAAATCAACCTTGTTTCACATCTTGACTGGGGATGATAGAGACTATGACGGAGAGATTTGCTTTTTAGATGGACATGGCAAGAAGTATGCACCAAGTCATGACTTGGTATCTGCCATTCATCAAAAACCTTATATTTTTAAAGGGACGCTACGGGCAAATGTATCTCTTTACCAAAATTATAACGATAATGATATCAGAAAGGTACTGCAAAGGGTTCAACTATGGGATGAACTGGGGCAGGATTTTGATTATTATCTCGATGGAAACAATCTTTCAGGTGGACAGATGATGAAAATCGAGATTGCTAGAGCGTTGTTGAGACCAAGACCAATTTTACTAGCAGATGAAATCACCGCTGCACTAGACAAACAAAATGCAGATGAAATTCATAAACTACTATTTTCTCAACCAGTTACGATTTTAGAAATTGCCCATAAGTTTCATCAAGATGAATATGAGAAAGTTTATACATTAAATAATGGTAAAGTTATGTAAAGTAACTAAGAAGAAAATTCTAAAGAATGTAGCAAATAGGGAAAGTATGTAAACTTGTTATCCGGGTTAAAAGACTTTATCTGAATCTAAATTCGGATAAGGTTTTTTATTAGCCTTGATTCTTTCATATACTTCATAGCTAAATTGGAGTAATAATTTATGAAAATCATTATCATCACTATTATCACTTGTATTTATGGCTTGTTTATGTCGTTCAATATGAGAAAGAGCTCTTCTCAAATTTTCTTCTTTTAATTTGTTCATGTTTATATTATAAGCTGAAGACAGCTAATTTTGATATTTTTCTCTGAACTGTACGATTTTGCGCCTGAAATGTAGGAATTACCTTTCGTTG
>NZ_NGVM01000003.1:0-123660 GCF_002238115.1 Streptococcus sp. KR
ATTAGTCTTGTATTAACTTTATCATCATATTTTATCGTATACACTATTTTAAATAACAAATTGATTAAACGCAGCATGATATTGAGACAGTTATACAAAGAATTAGAAAATAAAGATATTTAATTGAAAGATCGAGTTCTATAGATTTTTTAATTTATTGAAAAATTAGAATAAGCTGATTAAGCTGTGATTTTTAATTAAACGGACTTAGAGTTAGGTCAATTTAGGAGGTTAAAGTGAAAGAAAAGACAGTGAAAGAAGTTGAAGAATTAAATAAAGCATATTTTAAAAGCTTAGCGAATACTCGCGCATCAGCAAGTATGATGTTGATTTCATTTACAGGAGTATTTATATTAGCACTAGAAATTTTCGTTTTTTATTACTATTTTGATACAGTCGCTACAATAAATCCATTTATGAATTGGTTCTTTGATTTACTCTTGATTTCTTGTTTCTACCTTATTATTGCATTTTTCATTCCATTAGTTGGTCTCTTTGTATATAAGAAGCAAATTTTGTCAACAATTTTTCTGCTACTAGTCTATATGGTCATATACTTTTCTCTGCAGTTGATGATGCTTTTGATTATAGTTACTTCTATTTCAACGAAGGAATTTACTATAGGATTCTCTCTATATTCTCCAATTTTTATTCCATTTTTAGTTATTTGTACAATTTGTAGTTTTATTTATCAGTATTTTTGGTTAAAAAGAGAGTTAAAAAAAGGTTTTTCTATCAATAGAACAATGGGTAATTATTTCGCAAAATCCAGTGCTTATAGTAAGAACTCTCTTCTTATTATTTTTATAGTTTCTATGCTAGTCGGTCTTCTTTCAGGTAAATTGATACTTATTTTTGGAATTCTTGGAGCCCTTCTTTTCAGCTATGCATTTTCTCAATTGATTACAGAAGTTGCCTACCTCTTATACCTAAAAATTCAGAGCAAGGAGTATTGGGAAGATGTACCTACGAAAAAAGAGATTTTTCGAGATTTATTTAAGGGTTTCAGTTTAAAGAAAGCAAAAATTCGTATCTCACTTGAGATGGTAGCTTTTGCAATATTATTAGGGATTATTAATTATAGTGGTTATTCAGATGAGAGCATTAAGCGACCTATTTGGCTGGTCTGGAGTGTCAAATTGTTCATCTATGCAATAGAACTGGATATTTTGGGAAGTTTTATTCTTTATGTTATAAAAAAAGTAAATACTAGATTCAAAAAAGGAAAGAAAAACAGTGAAAGAAGTTGAAGAATTAAATAAAGAATATTTTAAAAGCTTAGCGAACACTCGCGCATCTGCAAGTATGATGTTGATTTCATTTACAGGAGCCTTCGTTTTGGCATTGTTTCTGCTTTTCCAATATTTTTATTTTGTTAAAGGCTACGGAATAAATCCTTTGGAAAATTACTTTTTTGATTTTGTTTTGATTTATGTTATTTATCTTGTCGTGGCAACCTTTATTCCGCTAGGAATGACATTTATTTATCGTAGACAGATTTTATCAACCATATTATTACTTTTATCTTATATAGGTATTTTTTTATCTTTGATACTTATATCTTATATTATTCTTGTTTATTCAGGGACTAATTTGCAAGAATACAACGAACGTTCATTATACACCATTCCTTTTTTGTTAATCTGTACAGTTGTTGGTTTTGTTTATCACTATTTTTGGCTAAAAAGAGAGTTAAAAAAAGGTTTTTCTACCAATAGAACAATGGGTAATTATTTTGCGAAATCTAGTGCCCACAATAATAATTCTCTTCTCATTATTTTTACAGTTTCCATGCTAGGCGGTGTTCTTTCTGGTAAGTTTGCGCTAGTTTTAGGAATTCTAACAGCGGTACTTTTTAGCTATGGCTTCTCCCAACTCATCACAGAAGTCGCCTATCTTTTATATCTAAAAACTCAAAGCAAGGAGTATTGGGAAGATGTACCTAAGAAAAAAGAGACTTTTCGAAATTCATATAAGGATTTCAGTTTGAAGAAAGCAAAGATTAGAATTTCCCTTGAGATTTTGTTTTGTTCAATATTCCTAGGTATTATGTATAATATAGGCTATTTTAGTCCTAGTTCATACACCCCCCTTTGGCTTATTTGGCTTGGGAGAATATTTATAATTTTGATAGGGCTGGACATTTTGGGGAGCTTTATTCTATCTATGATGAAAAGATTAGAAACTGGATTCAAAAAAGGAAAGAAAAAACAGTGAAAGAAGTTGAAGAATTAAATAAAGCATATTTTAAAAGCTTAGCAAACACTCGCGCATCTGCAAGTATGATGTTGATTTCATTTACAGGAGCAGTCATCTTTGGAGTAGAGCTATACCTAATTGATTTTGGTCTGCAAAAGTCATCGAACATATTTTTTAATTTTATTTTATTATATTCGGTCTATCTTATAGTGGCAACTGTGATTCCACTAGGGATGAGTTTTATTTATCGTAAACAAATTTTATCAACTATTTTATTACTATTATCGTATATAGGAATTTTCTTATCGTTAATGCTAACGTGTTATATTTTGTTTACAGTCAATAATAATGGCTTTCAAGAGTTTAATGAATCGTCAATACCAGTCATTTTGTTTTTAGTATTCTCTACAGTTTGTGGCTTTATTTATCACTATTTTTGGTTGATGCGACAACTGAAAAACGGTTTTTCTGCAAGTCGAACGGTGAGAAATTACTTTGCCAAATCCAGTGCCTACAGTCAAGAATCTATTCTCATTATTTTTATGTTAGTATTGTTAACTGGTGCTTTTTTAGGGAAGTTTGCTATGGTTTTAGGTATTACAAGTACACTCCTTTACTGTTATGCTTTCCCCCAATTGATTATTGAAGTAGCCTATCTTTTATATCTTAAAACTCAAAGCAAGGAATATTGGGAAACAGAATCGGACGGAGAGGTCAGTTTTAGAAATTTATTTAAAGAATTTAGTCTGAAGAAAGCTGAAATTCGCATTCCTCTTGAAATATTTTTACTTCTTCTTATTATTTACATTGATGGGGGAAATGCCTACATCAATGTATTCATTAATCAAACACGTTGGCTGCTTTGGCTTATTAGAATATTTATAATCTCAATAGGACTAGATATTTTGGGAAGTTTTATTCTTTATGTCATAAAAAAAGTAAATACTAGATTCAAAAAAAGAAAGAAAAAAAGATAAATCTTCATTGTCAGTAGGACTCTGAATTATGTAATTATTGATTTTAAGAAACATTTAGAAATGCTTCCAAAGACCAGAAAACTCTCTGCTCTAGAATCAGTTATCTGGTATTCTTTGTTCGCGCTTCTTGTTGTAACTTCTTTTTTATGCTAGACTGGTAGAAAATATTTTTAATTGGAGGAGAAGTATGGAATCAATCTTTTTAAAACTAGCCCAGTATCCAATAGTGGAGACAGAGCGTTTATTGCTTAGACCTGTATCCTTGGATGATGCAGAAGCCATGTTTGAGTATGCCTCGGACAGAGAAAACACGCGTTACACTTTTCCAACCGATCAAAGCTTGGAAGAAACCAAGAATAACATTGCTCAGTTCTACTTGGCAAATCCCTTGGGACGCTGGGGAATAGAACTAAAAAGCAATGGTCAGTTTATTGGAACCATTGACTTGCACAAGATTGATCCTGTTCTTAAGAAGGCAGCTATTGGCTACATTATCAATAAAAAGTATTGGAATCAAGGATTAACGACAGAAGCCAATCGTGCTGTGATTGAACTGGCTTTTGAGAAGATAGGGATGAATAAGTTGACTGCCCTTCACGATAAGGATAATCCTGCGTCAGGCAAGGTAATGGAGAAATCAGGTATGCGCTTCTCCCACGAAGAACCTTATGCTTGTATGGACCAGCATGAAAAAGGTCGTATCGTTACAAGAGTTCATTATGTATTGACCAAGGAAGACTATTTTGCAAATTAATAAGCAGTTGAGAAGAAATTTTCAACTGTTTTTTCTTCCTCTTACGAATAATCTAAGAGAGGAGAAAATATGGAAGCAATTATCGAGAAAATCAAAGAGTATAAAATCATTGTTATCTGTACTGGACTAGGTTTACTTGTCGGCGGATTTTTCCTGCTAAAGCCAGCTCCACCAACACCTGTCAAGGAAACGAATTTGCAGGCAGAAGTTGCAGCTGTTTCCAAGGATTTATTAACCGAAAAGGAAGTGAAGAAGGAAGAAAAGGCAGAACCTCTTGAACAAGACCTAATCACAGTAGATGTGAAGGGTGCTGTTAAATCGCCAGGGATTTATGATTTGCCTGTAGGTAGTCGAGTAAATGATGCCGTTCAGAAGGCAGGTGGCCTGACAGAGCAAGCAGACAGCAAATCGCTCAATCTAGCTCAGAAAGTTAGTGATGAAGCTCTGGTCTACGTTCCAATTAAGGGAGAAGAAGCAGCTAGTCAACAGACTGGTTCGGGGACGGATTCTTCGACAAGTAAAGCAAAGAAGGTCAATCTCAACAAGGCCAGTCTGGAAGAGCTTAAACAGGTCAAGGGTCTGGGTGGCAAACGAGCTCAGGATATTATCGACCATCGTGAATCAAATGGGAAATTCAAGTCGGTTGATGAACTTAAGAAGGTTTCTGGTATTGGTGCAAAAACCATAGAAAAGCTAAAAGACTATGTTACAGTGGATTAAGAATTTCCCCATTCCCCTAATCTATCTGAGTTTTCTATTGCTCTGGCTTTATTACGCCATTTTCTCAGCATCATATATCGCACTGTTAGGCTTCGTTTTTCTGCTAGTCTGTCTCTTTATCCAATTTCCGTGGAAGTCTGTTAGAAAAGTTCTAGTGATTTGTGGAATCTTTGGTTTCTGGTTTCTGTTTCAAAATTGGCAACAGAGTCAAGCGAGTCAAAATTTGGCGGATTCTGTTGAAAGGGTGCGGATTTTGCCTGACACTATTAAGGTCAATGGTGATAGTCTGTCCTTTCGTGGTAAGCATGATGGACGCATTTTTCAAGTCTATTATAAACTCCAGTCCGAGGAGGAGAAAGAAGCCTTTCAAACCTTAATAGACCTTCATGAGATAGAACTTGAAGGAAAACTTTCGGAGCCAGAAGGGCAGAGAAATTTTGGTGGTTTTGACTACCAAGCCTATCTGAAGACTCAGGGAATTTTCCAGACTCTCAATATCAAAAAAATTCAGTCACTTCAAAAGGTTGGCAGTTGGGATATAGGTGAAAACCTGTCCAGCTTACGTCGAAAGGCTGTAGTTTGGATCAAGACGCACTTTCCAGACCCTATGCGCAATTACATGACGGGGCTTCTATTAGGACATCTGGACACCGACTTTGAGGAGATGAATGAGCTTTATTCTAGTCTAGGAATTATCCATCTTTTTGCCTTGTCGGGCATGCAGGTAGGCTTTTTCATGGACGGATTTAAGAAACTTCTCTTGCGATTGGGCTTGACCCAAGAAAAGTTGAAGTGGTTGACTTATCCCTTTTCCCTTATCTATGCGAGGCTAACTGGATTTTCAGCATCGGTCATTCGCAGTCTCTTGCAAAAATTATTGGCTCAACATGGTGTTAAGGGCTTGGATAATTTTGCCCTGACTGTGCTTGTTCTCTTTATCGTCATGCCCAACTTTTTCTTGACAGCAGGAGGAGTCTTGTCCTGCGCTTATGCTTTTATCTTGACCATGACTAGCAAAGAAGGCGAGGGGCTCCATGCTGTTGCTAGAGAAAGTCTTGTCATTTCTTTGGGTATATTACCCATTTTATCCTTCTATTTTGCAGAATTTCAACCATGGTCCATCCTTTTGACCTTTGTCTTTTCCTTTCTATTTGACTTGGTCTTCTTACCTCTCTTGTCTATCTTATTTGCCCTTTCTTTTCTCTATCCAGTTATTCAGCTTAATTTTCTCTTTGAGTGGTTGGAAAGCATTATTCGTTTGGTATCACAGGTGGCAAGTAGGCCTCTGGTCTTTGGACAACCCAATGCATGGCTGTTGATACTACTATTAATTTCTTTGGCTTTGGTCTATGATTTGAGGAAAAGCATAAAAAGGCTAGCAGTATTGAGCTTATTGATTACGGGTATCTTTTTCTTGACTAAGCATCCACTGGAAAATGAAATTACCATGCTGGATGTGGGGCAAGGAGAAAGTATTTTCTTACGGGATGTAACTGGGAAAACCATTCTCATAGATGTCGGTGGCAAGGTAGAATCTGATAAGAAAATCGAAAAATGGCAAGAAAGGACGACGACCAGCAATGCCCAGCGAACCTTGATTCCCTATCTCAAAAGTCGAGGAGTAGCTAAGATTGACCAGCTAATTTTGACTAACACGGACAAGGAGCATGTTGGAGATTTGTTAGAGGTGACCAAGGCTTTCCATGTAGGCGAAATTTTAGTGTCCAAAGGCAGTTTGAAACAGAAGGAATTTGTGGCAGAACTACAGGCAATTCAAACCAAGGTGCGCAGTGTGACAGCAGGAGAGAACTTGCCAATTTTTGGAAGTCAGTTAGAAGTCTTATCTCCAAGGAAAATAGGAGATGGAGGTTATGATGATTCCCTGGTTCTGTATGGAAAACTCTTGGATAAGTACTTTCTCTTCACAGGAAATTTGGAGGAGAAAGGGGAGAAGGAATTGCTGAAGCAGTATCCTGACCTAGAAGTGGATGTTTTGAAAGCTGGCCAACATGGCTCTAAAAAATCATCAAATTCAGCCTTTTTAGAACATCTCAAACCAGAGATGACTCTCATCTCAGTTGGAAAGAACAATCGAACGAAACTCCCCCATCAGGAAACCTTGACACGACTGGAAGGTATCAATAGCAAAGTTTACCGAACTGACCAGCAAGGAGCTATACGCTTTAAAGGTTGGAAAAATTGGAAAATCGAAAGTGTTCGATAGGAAGGACAAATATTATATATTAGTAAAATAAACTAAAAATCTGTTGCATAATAATGATAAAAACGATATAATGAAAGCGTATTCAAGTTCAATGATATAAAACTATTAAAAATTAGTAAAAACCATTTAATTAGTTAGTTTATGATCTATTGGTCTTTTTCAGTCCAGTGTATCTGCTGTGAGCGTTCTTAAAACTTATAGGTATGATTGGAAAGTGTAGTACGAACTATCACAGTCTCGTTATGACAGCTATTCAGAGTATAAAGTTGGTTCTGGCTGAAATTACAATCGTTATGAGGTACTAAACTACTACAGCGGAGGCTATTAATCCAAAAAGGAGGGCTAGATATGTTGCAGCTTACTCATGTGACCTTAAAAACGCGACAAGTCATCTTACAAGATGTTGATTTTACATTTGAAAAGGGTAGGATTTATGGTATTCTTGCTATCAATGGCTCTGGGAAGACGACCCTGTTCCGCGCCATTAGCAACTTAATTCCTATAAGTAGTGGAAATATTGTAGCCCCTCCTTTTTTATTTTATTATGAAAGCATTGAATGGCTGGATGGAAACTTAAGTGGGATGGACTACCTTCGTCTTATCAAAAACATCTGGAAGTCAGGGCTGAACTTGAGGGATGAAATTGCCTATTGGGAAATGTCGGACTATATCAGCCTTCCCATTCGCAAGTATTCCTTAGGCATGAAGCAACGCTTGGTGATTGCTATGTATTTCCTCAGTCAGGCGAAATGCTGGCTTATGGATGAGATTACAAATGGCTTAGATGAGTATTATCGACAGAAGTTTTTTGATAGGCTAGCACAAATCGATAGACAAGAACAGCTGGTTCTTTTAAGTTCCCACTATAAGGAAGAGTTGCTTGATGTCTGCGATAGAGTAGTAACCATTCATCAGGGGCAAATAGAAGAGGTTTAGTTTATGAAAGATGTTAGTCTATTTTTATTAAAAAAAGTTTTCAAAAGTCGCTTAAACTGGATTATCTTAGCTTTATTTGTATCTGGACTCGGTGTTACCTTTTATTTTAATAGTCAGACTGCAAACTCCGTCAGCTTGGAGAGCGAGTTGGAAACCCGTCTTGTAAAAGATGAGAGAGTCATCAATGAATATGAAGAGAAACTCTCCAAAATATCTGATACCAACTCGGAGGAATACCAGATTGCTAAAATTAATTTAGAATCGCAAAAAAATCTTTTTACTCAAAAGAAAGAAATTCTGGCTTTGTTAAAAGAAGAACGCTGGAAAGAAGCCTACTATTTGCAGTGGCAAGATGAAGAGAAGAGTTATGAAATTGTATCGAAGCAACCGACTTCTAGCTCTGACTTGAAAATGGCGGTTGACCGCCAACGAAAGACTTACCAAGCCCTATATCCCTTGAACATAAAAGCCCACAATTTAGTTTATCCGACCCACGGGATTGATCAGATTGTCTGGATTTTAGAGCTTATCATCCCAAGCTTGTTTGTGGTTGCTATTATTTTTATGCTAACGCAACTGTTCGCAGAAAGATATCAAAATCATCTGGATACAGCTCAGTTATATCCTTTTTCAAAAGTGACATTTGCAATGTCTTCTCTTGGAGTTGGAGTGGGTTATGTAACTGTGCTGTTTATCGGAATCAGCGGATTTTCTTTTCTAGTGGGAAGTCTGATAAGTGGTTTTGGACAGTTAGATTATCCCTACCCGATTTATAGCTTAGTGAATCAAGAGGTAACTATTGGAAAGATACAAGATGTGTTATTTCCTGGCTTGTTATTAGCTTTCTTAGCCTTTATCGTCATTGTGGAAGTAGTGTACTTGATTGCTTACTTTTTCAAGCAAAAAATGCCTGTCCTTTTTCTTTCACTCATTGGGATTGTTGGCTTATTGTTTGGCATCCAAACAATTCAGCCTCTTCAGAGGACTGCACACCTGATTCCCTTTACTTACTTGCGTTCAGTAGAGATTTTGTCTGGAAGATTACCTAAGCAGATTGATAATGTCAATCTGAATTGGAGTATGGGAATGGTCTTACTTCCTTGCCTGGTTATCCTTTTGTTAGTGGGGATTCTATTTATTGAAAGATGGGGAAGTTCACGTAAAAAGGAAGTTTTTAATAGGTTTTAGTTTTCCTATAGGGAAAATAAGTAAAAACTAACATAGAGAGGGAATCAACTTGATTCTCTCTTTTTGATTCGAAAACCAAGTCAAAATATAAACACAAACTTTTCAAAAAAATAACTTTTTATCTTGACAAGGACTAGAAAACTTGGTATCATATAAAAGTTGAGAAAAGCAGAAGTGAGAGCTTCTCGCCTTGTGACATTAAGTTGCCTGGCCCTACGGATGAAAAGTTTCTAAGAAACGCTATCATAACGTGCGGGCTTGTATATTTACGAGTCCGCTATTGTTTTTCTCTAATAAAACAAAAGAGGTGAAAACCATAGCAAAGCAAGACTTATTCATCAATGATGAGATTCGTGTACGTGAAGTTCGCTTGATTGGTCTTGAAGGAGAACAGCTAGGCATCAAGCCACTCAGTGAAGCGCAAGCTTTGGCTGATAATGCTAATGTTGACCTAGTATTGATTCAACCCCAAGCCAAACCGCCTGTTGCAAAAATTATGGACTACGGTAAGTTCAAATTTGAGTACCAGAAGAAGCAAAAAGAACAACGTAAAAAACAAAGTGTTGTTACTGTGAAAGAAGTTCGTCTAAGTCCAACTATTGACAAGGGTGACTTTGATACAAAACTTCGCAATGCACGCAAATTCCTTGAAAAAGGAAATAAAGTTAAGGTATCTATTCGCTTTAAGGGTCGTATGATTACCCATAAAGAGATTGGTGCAAAAGTTTTAGCCGAGTTTGCTGAAGCAACTCAAGATATTGCCATCATCGAACAACGTGCTAAAATGGATGGACGTCAAATGTTCATGCAATTGGCGCCAGCGACTGACAAGAAATAATTGTCAGAAAGTTAAATAAAGGAGAAAAAATCATGCCAAAACAAAAAACACACCGCGCATCAGCTAAACGTTTCAAACGTACAGGTTCTGGTGGACTTAAACGTTTCCGTGCTTACACTTCTCACCGTTTCCACGGAAAAACTAAGAAACAACGTCGTCATCTTCGTAAAGCATCTATGGTGCATTCAGGAGATTACAAACGTATCAAAGCAATGCTTACTCGCTTGAAATAATAGCTTGACTGTAAGTAAACAATTCTAGGAAATATTTGGAGGAAATAAAACATGGCACGTGTTAAAGGTGGCGTTGTATCACGCAAACGTCGTAAACGTATTCTTAAATTAGCAAAAGGTTACTATGGAGCTAAACACATCTTGTTCCGTACTGCAAAAGAACAAGTAATGAACTCTTACTACTATGCATACCGTGACCGTCGTCAGAAAAAACGTGACTTCCGCAAATTGTGGATCACTCGTATCAACGCGGCAGCTCGTATGAACGGACTTTCATACTCACAATTGATGCATGGTTTGAAATTGGCTGAGATCGAAGTTAACCGTAAAATGCTTGCTGACTTGGCTGTTAACGATGCAGCAGCTTTCACAGCTCTTGCAGATGCAGCTAAAGCAAAACTTGGTAAATAATAACAGATAAGACTGGAACAGGATTGTCCCAGTCTTTTTAAAAATAAAGGAGAAAAATATGGCTTCAAAAATGCTACACACTTGCTTGCGAGTAGAAAACCTTGAAAAATCAATCGCATTTTATCAAGATGCTTTTGGATTTAAAGAATTGCGTCGCAGAGATTTTCCAGATCATGCCTTCACGATTGTTTATCTAGGTCTTGAGGGTGACGACTATGAGTTGGAATTGACTTATAACTACGATCACGGTCCTTATGTGGTTGGAGATGGGTTTGCCCACATCGCCCTCAGTACACCTGATCTTGAAGCTCTTCATCAAGAGCACAGTGCAAAAGGCTATGAAGTGACTCAGCCAAATGGTCTACCTGGAACTGCACCTAACTATTACTTTGTTAAAGACCCTGATGGCTACAAGGTCGAAGTCATTCGTGAAAAATAATCTCGTGAGGTCAAGTAGAATGTTCGTTTTCTACTTGACTTTTTTTAGCTGAAAGAGTATACTAATAAAAATTTAACCTTTAAGGGGAGTCCAGAGAGACTCACAAGGTGTCAGATAAAAGAATAGTACAATTTTCTAGAGGAGACTTTTTGAGTGTGCTCTATTGTTTTGTATGATTTTAACTGAGACCTTGCAATCGCAAGGTCTTTTATTTATCTGGTCCCCTTAAAATTTAAGGAGGAAAAGTCATGAATCCCACATGTAAGAAACGCTTGGGTGCCATCCGTTTGGAAACCATGAAGGTGGTTGCACAGGAGGAAATCGCGCCAGCAATCTTTGAATTAGTCCTAGAAGGAGAAATGGTTGAAGCCATGCGAGCTGGCCAATTTCTTCATCTGCGTGTGCCTGATGATGCTCATCTTTTGCGTCGCCCTATTTCAATTTCGTCTATCGATAAGGTTAAGAAGCAGTGTCATCTCATTTATCGGATTGAGGGAACTGGGACAGCTATTTTCTCAACCTTAAGTCAGGGAGATACTCTTGATGTGATGGGGCCTCAGGGGAATGGTTTTGACTTGTCTGACCTAGATGAGCAGAGCCAGGTTCTTCTCGTTGGTGGGGGGATTGGTGTTCCACCCTTGCTTGAGGTTGCCAAGGAATTGCATGGACGTGGAGTGAAAGTAGTGACAGTCCTCGGTTTTGCTAATAAGGATGCTGTTATCCTTGAAAAGGAATTAGACCAATATGGGCAGGTCTTTGTAACAACAGATGATGGTTCTTTTGGCATCAAGGGGAATGTCTCCGTTGTTATCAAGGATTTAGACAATCAATTTGATGCTGTTTACTCATGTGGGGCGCCTGGAATGATGAAGTATATCAACCAAACCTTCTATAACCATCCAAGAGCCTATCTATCTTTGGAATCTCGTATGGCTTGTGGGATGGGCGCTTGCTATGCCTGCGTCCTAAAAGTGCCAGAAAGCGAGACGGTCAGCCAACGCGTCTGTGAAGATGGCCCTGTTTTCCGCACAGGAACAGTTGTATTATAAGGAGAAAATTATGACTACAAATCGTTTACAAGTTTCTCTACCAGGCTTGGATTTGAAAAATCCGATTATTCCAGCATCAGGCTGTTTTGGTTTTGGTCAAGAGTATGCCAAGTACTATGATTTAGACCTTTTAGGTTCTATTATGATCAAGGCGACAACCCTTGAACCACGCTTTGGCAATCCAACTCCAAGAGTGGCAGAAACACCTGCTGGCATGCTTAACGCAATCGGTTTGCAAAATCCTGGTTTGGAGGTTGTTTTGGCTGAAAAGCTACCTTGGCTGGAAAGAGAATATCCAAATCTTCCTATTATCGCTAATGTGGCTGGTTTTTCAAAACAAGAGTATGCGGCTGTTTCTCATGGGATTTCCAAGGCAGCTAATGTAAAGGCTATTGAGCTCAATATTTCTTGTCCCAACGTAGATCACTGTAATCACGGACTTTTGATTGGTCAAGACCCAGATTTGGCTTATGATGTGGTGAAAGCAGCTGTGGAAGCTTCTGATGTGCCAGTTTATGTCAAACTAACCCCTAGTGTGACCGATATCGTTACTGTCGCAAAGGCAGCAGAGGATGCAGGAGCAAGTGGATTAACCATGATCAATACTCTAGTTGGAATGCGCTTTGACCTCAAAACCAGAAAACCAATCTTGGCCAATGGAACAGGTGGAATGTCTGGTCCAGCAGTATTTCCAGTAGCCCTCAAACTCATCCGCCAAGTCGCTCAAACAACAGACCTTCCCATCATTGGAATGGGGGGAGTGGATTCGGCTGAAGCTGCCCTAGAAATGTATCTGGCTGGAGCATCTGCTATTGGAGTTGGAACAGCTAACTTTACCAATCCATATGCTTGTCCTGATATCATCGAAAATTTACCAAAGGTTATGGATAAATATGGTATCAGCAGTCTAGAAAATCTACGCAAGGAAGTAAAAGCCAGCCTTAGATAAGCTAGACTATCCTTATTGTCAATAAGATATAGAATTTTCATCATTTTGTAATATTTTCATCTTTTAACTATGTTAAAATAAAGTTAATTACGAATGATGTAGATGAATTTCTACTTAGGGGAGAAAAATGAAGAAAACACTACTTGTAAGCACGGCAGTTCTTGCATTGGCACTTGTGCCCACAACATCAGTCTTTGCTGAAGATAGTAAAACAACGGACCAAAGTCAAACGACGAATAAGAGTCAATCAGTGGAAGAGAGTCAACCAAAAGATAAAAATCAGACTCCAGCATTAGAAGAGAAAAAAGTTGTTGAAAATACAAAGAATGAAATTGAAAAGACGGAAAAAAAGAAAGAACCAGTTGTTGTAAAAGAAAATAATTCTAAACAAGAGGCTATTCCAAATAAAGAAAAAGTTGAAGAAGCTCATAAGAATGGTTGGCAGAAAGAGCATGGGGAATGGCTTTTTTATGAGAATAATCAACCAATAAAAAATTGGAAAAAAATTGCGGGTGTCTGGTATTTCTTTGATCAACATGGAATCATGGCCAGCAATACTATTGTTAACGACTATGCTTTTCATATTAGTGGAGCAATGGTAGAAAAGTCCTGGGTAAAAATTGCTGATAAATGGTATTATGCTACAGATTCAGGAAAGATTGTTCGTAATAGATGGGAAAAAATTAGCAATGTTTGGTATTACTTCAATCAAGACGGAGTTATGGCTAGCAATGTTCTAGTGAACGATTATCTTCTTAATAGTAGTGGAGCAATGGCTCAAAATGCTTGGGTGAAGATTACTGATAAATGGTATTATGCTACAGATTCAGGAAAAATCCTTCGTAATAAATGGGAAAAGATTAAGGGCACATGGTACTATTTTAACAGTGATGGTGTGATGGCTATTAATCAGTGGAAAGATGCTTACTATCTAAAAAATAGTGGAGCAATGGCTGAAAAAGAATGGATTTTTGATAAATCTTATAATAGCTGGTTTTACTTAAAATCAGGTGGTGCTTATGCTTCACGTGAATGGATTGGTGCTTATTACCTCAAATCTGGTGGTTATATGGCCAAGAATGAATGGATTTTTGATCCTAACTACAATGCATGGTACTACCTGAAAGAAGATGGAAGCTATGTTACTGGTAGTTTTAACATCAAAAATAAAGAGTACTTCTTCCAAGATAACGGAAAGTGGATTCAAAGTCCAAAATATTTTAAGGTTAAACCAATCACAGCCTATATTTATAGCGAATCAGGAGATATTTTGAGCTATGTCAATCAGGGAAGTATTGTGACCTATGATGGCTCTAAAAGCAAGGGTAGTCGTCTAGCTGTTTCAATATCAGGCTTGTCCGGTTATATGAATCAAAGTGATTTGGCTTTAGTTGATGAAGGAAGTGAGTTTATTCCTCACTATACTACAGATGGAAGATTCCTATATCATGAACTTTCTCCATACACTAGTATTCGGGTAGCTCCACATACTTCAGCCATGAAAATTGGTAAGAAGTATTATTCAAAGGATGGAGAACATTTCGATGGGTTTACTATCAAAAATCGTTTCCTTTTCAAGAATTTAACTGAACCAACCAACTATAGTGCGGATGAATTAAATAGAGTTTATTCGATGATGAATATCCGAAACAGCCGTCTTGCTGGTAAAGGAGCAATTTTTAAAGAAGCTGAAAAACGTTATGGTGTCAATGCTCTCTATTTAATGGCTCATAGTGCGCTAGAAAGTGCTTGGGGACGAAGCCAAATTGCTAATGATAAAAATAACTTCTTCGGAATAGCTGCTTACGATACTAGTCCCTATGATTCAGCTAAGAAATTTGATGATGTAGATAAAGGAATTCTTGGTGCGGCCAAGTGGATTCGTGAGAACTATATTGACCGTGGAAGAGATCACCTTGGAAATAAAGCGACGGGAATGAATGTACGCTATGCATCAGATCCGTACTGGGGTGAAAAAATAGCTAGTATCATGATGAATATCAATAGTCGACTTGGTGGAAAAGATTAAAAGATAAGCAACGATAACTGCTGAAAAAGTGGTTGTCGTTTTTTTATTTTTCCGTAGATTTAAGAAGATAAAATGGAGTTAAGTATAGTCAAAAAGCCGTTGCAAAGCGGTTTTTTTGTTATAATGAAGGGAAGAATTATTGATATTAAAGGAGAAAAACATGACATTTGAAGAAATTCTACCTGGGTTAAAGGCTAAGAAAAAATATGTACGAACTGGTTGGGGAGGTGCTGAAAACTATGTTCAGCTTTTTGATACTATTGAACAAAACGGGGTTGCACTGGAAGTGACACCTTATTTCCTAATCAACGTGTCTGGAGAAGGAGAAGGTTTTTCCATGTGGAGTCCGACACCTTGTGATGTTTTGGCGACAGATTGGGTAGAAGTGCATGACTAGACGTGTATTCATTACAGGAGTGAGTTCAGGGATTGGTCTGGCTCAAGCTCGACTCTTTTTAGAAAAGGGCTATCAAGTTTATGGAGTGGACCAAGGTGAAAATCCATTCCTACAAGGTGATTTCCATTTTTTACAGAGAGATTTGACCTTGGACTTGGAGACTATTTTTGATTGGTGTCCTCAGGTGGATGTTTTGTGCAATACTGCTGGAGTTTTGGATGATTATAAACCACTTTTGGAACAGACAGCGCAGGAAATTCAAGAGATTTTTGAAATCAACTATATGACTCCTGTTGAGTTGACTCGCTATTACTTGACACAAATGCTGGAGAATAAAAAAGGGACCATTATCAATATGTGCTCCATCGCTTCGAGCCTAGCAGGTGGCGGTGGACATGCCTATACTTCTTCGAAGCACGCCTTGGCAGGCTTTACTAAGCAGTTGGCTCTAGACTATGCTGAAGCTGGGATTCAAGTCTTTGGTATCGCTCCAGGAGCAGTCAAGACAGCTATGACCGCTGCAGATTTTGAGCCAGGAGGCTTGGCTGACTGGGTTGCTAGTGAAACACCAATCAAGCGTTGGATTGAACCAGAGGAAGTGGCAGAAGTCAGTCTCTTTTTGGCCAGTGGAAAGGCATCTGCCATGCAGGGGCAAATTCTGACAATGGATGGTGGCTGGTCTTTGAAGTAGGAGGATCTGATGGAAATCAAAAATCACAGAAGAGAATGCATCGCAAGAAGTCTTGAAAGTCAAAGCAGAATTATTAGGATTTCCGGAACTGGACAAAACCTCTTACATGAATTGGAAGGTGAATGATGAGAAACCAACTAGCTCTTAGTGGCGAAAAAATTCTTGAAAAAATTTATCCTCAACTATTGCACCACGTCGGCATGATTCGTGGGGAATATTTGTTGAGAGAGCTTAATCAAAACATCATATTAGCAAGTTGTCAGCAATTTGTAAAAGATTATCTAGAGACTATCTGCTCCCTGTACTCAGATGAAGAAGTTTGGTATCGTTTTTCTGAATTAACGAATACAGAAGCCAATTGTTTAGAGGGAACTAAACAGCATTTTGACGAACGTCATCCTTTGTTTGGATATAGAGGAACTAGGCGTTTACTGGCATGTCCGAATGAATTTCATGCTGAGGCAAATGTTGTTACAAAAGTTTATCAAACCAATCCCAATCTATCTGTTATCTTTCCTTTTGTCAATGATGCTGAGCAGTTAAAGCAAGCTATTACAGTATTGCGTGAGCATGGTTTTACTGGGGAAGTTGGCACGATGATTGAATTACCGTCAGCGTATTTTGACTTAGACAGCATACTGGAAACGGGTATTTCAAAGATTGTAGTTGGAATGAATGATTTGACTTCTTTTGTTTTTGCCACTGTGAGAAACAGTCAATGGCATGATATGGAAAGTCCAATTATGTTAGATATGCTAAGAGATATGCAGGATAAAGCAAGGATGAAAAAGATTGACTTTGCTGTAGCAGGTTATCTGAATGTTTCTTTCATACAAAAAATGAATCAGATGGGTATCGAATGCATTATCCACTATAGTTCTATTCCAGAGATTTTTAATTTAGAGATTGACCATCCAGACCATCTCAAACATATAAAAGAAGAAAGTAAGAAATTACAAAGGAGCTCCCATGACACCGCAAGAAATGTGGAGTGCATACAAGAAAATTAACCCCTCTATAGGAGATGAAATCGATGCTTGGGCTTTTGGAGAAGAATCAGACCTTTTAGCGGATTTGGTTTTAAAAGGCGAAAAGACTGCAACAGCATCAGCCTACGACCTCTATGCACTAGAAGCCGAGTCTCTTCCTCAAGAAGGAACTTTTGATGTCATTTTAGATAGTCAAAATCAGTCTGTCTGTATTGTCGAAATTACAAAGGTTTCTGTCCAGCCCTTCAATCAAGTTTCTGCTCAACATGCCTTTAAGTAAGGGGAAGGTGACAAATCCCTAGCCTATTGGCGTCAGGTTCATGAGAATTGTTTCGCCGAGTGGCTGAAAGAAGCAGGACTGACTTTTACACCTGAAAGCAAGCTTGTTTTAGAAGAATTTCGCAAGGTCTACCCACTGTAGGCTATTAGAAGGAAGAAAGTTTTGGAAATCGCCGTCCAATCCTTTTTTCTCCAGCAAAACATGATATAATAAGTTTGTTTGAAGAAGAGCTCTAGCTCTTAAACTTAGATAGGAGAAAACTATGCAAGCAGTTGAACATTTTATTAAGCAATTTGTTCCTGAACATTATGATTTATTTTTAGACTTGAGTCGTGAGACCAAGACCTTTTCTGGGACTGTAACTATCACTGGTCAAGCACAGAGTGACCGCATTTCCCTTCATCAAAAAGACCTGGAAATCGCTTCTGTAGAAGTTGCAGGTCAAGCCCGCCCATTCACAGTTGATCATGACAATGAAGCCCTTCATATTGAACTTGCGGAAGCAGGTCAAGTTGAAGTGGTTATCGCTTTCTCAGGAAAAATTACAGACAACATGACAGGGATTTACCCATCTTACTACACAGTTGATGGAGTGAAGAAGGAAGTCTTGTCTACTCAGTTCGAGAGTCATTTTGCGCGCGAAGCCTTCCCATGTGTGGATGAGCCAGAAGCCAAGGCAACCTTTGACCTCTCTCTTCGTTTTGACCAAGCAGAAGGTGAATTGGCCTTGTCTAACATGCCAGAGATCGATGTTGAAAAACGTAAGGAAACAGGTATCTGGAAGTTTGAGACAACACCTCGCATGTCTTCTTACTTGTTAGCCTTTGTTGCGGGTGATTTGCAAGGTGTGACTGCTAAAACTAAAAACGGTACTCTCGTAGGTGTCTACTCAACCAAAGCTCATCCACTATCAAACCTTGATTTCTCACTGGATATCGCTGTTCGCTCTATCGAGTTTTACGAAGATTACTATGGAGTTAAGTACCCAATCCCTCAATCTCTCCATATCGCCCTTCCTGACTTCTCAGCTGGAGCTATGGAAAACTGGGGTCTTGTGACCTACCGTGAAGTTTACTTAGTTGTGGATGAGAACTCTACCTTTGCCAGCCGTCAACAAGTTGCCCTTGTTGTGGCCCATGAATTGGCTCACCAGTGGTTTGGTAACCTTGTTACTATGAAATGGTGGGATGACCTTTGGCTCAATGAAAGCTTTGCTAATATGATGGAGTACGTCTGTGTGGATGCTATTGAACCAAGCTGGAATATCTTTGAAGATTTCCAAACAGGTGGTGTTCCGTCTGCCTTGAAACGTGATGCGACTGATGGTGTTCAATCTGTCCACGTCGAAGTGAAACATCCAGATGAAATCAATACCCTCTTTGACGGAGCTATCGTCTATGCCAAAGGGAGTCGCCTCATGCACATGCTTCGTCGTTGGCTAGGTGATGCCGATTTTGCCAAAGGTTTGCATGCCTACTTTGAAAAGCATCAATACAGCAATACAATTGGTCGTGACCTTTGGGATGCCCTTGGTCACGCGTCTGGACGTGATGTCGCAGCCTTTATGGATTCTTGGTTGGAACAACCTGGTTACCCAGTTCTCACTGTCAAAGTTGAAAATGATGTCTTGAAGATTTCACAAAAACAATTCTTTATCGGTGAGCACGAAGATAAGAACCGTCTCTGGGTTGTGCCACTAAACAGCAACTGGAAAGGCTTGCCTGATACACTTGAAACTGAAAGCATCGAAATTCCAGGCTACGCAGCCCTTCTTGCTGAAAATGATGGAGCTCTTCGTTTCAATACTGAAAATACAGCCCACTACATTACAGACTATCAAGGAGACTTGTTGGATGATATTCTTGCTGACCTAGTTGAGCTTGATAACACAAGTAAACTTCAAATCGTTCAAGAACGTCGTTTGTTGGCTGAAGCAGGGCACATTTCTTATGCTGACTTGCTCCCAGTCCTTGATAAACTTGCTAAAGAAGAATCTTACCTTGTTGTTTCAGCAGTTTCTCAAGTAATTTCTGCTCTTGAGCGCTTTATCGATGAAGGTACAGAAGCTGAAAGAGCCTTCAAAGCCTTGGTTGCTAAATTGGCTCGTCATAATTATGACCGTCTTGGTTTTGAAGCTAAAGATGGCGAATCAGATGAGGATGAATTGGTTCGTCAGTTGGCTGTTTCTATGATGATTCGTTCAAATGATGCAGAAGCTAGTCAAGTCGCTAGCCAAATCTTCGCGGCTCACAAGGAGAATCTTGCAGGACTTCCAGCAGCTATTCGCTCACAAGTTCTGATCAATGAGATGAAACATCATGAGACTAAAGACTTGTTAGCACTTTATCTTGATACTTATACTCATGCAACAGATGCTGTCTTTAAACGCCAGTTGGCAGCTGCTCTTGCATACAGTACAGATGCGGATAATATCCAAAACTTGATTGCTTCTTGGAAGGACAAATTTGTGGTCAAACCACAAGACTTGTCTGCTTGGTACTTCCAGTTCTTAAGCCATCAAGCAACTCAGGAAACAGCATGGTCTTGGGCGCGTGAAAACTGGGCTTGGATTAAGGCAGCCCTTGGAGGAGATATGAGCTTTGATAGCTTTGTTATCCTTCCTGCACACGTATTTAAGACTCAGCAACGTTTGGCAGAGTACAAGGAATTCTTTGAGCCACAACTTTCTGACCTTGCTCTTAGCCGTAACATCGGTATGGGAATCAAAGAAATTGCAGCGCGTGTTGATCTGATTAACCGTGAAAAAGCTGCGGTGGAATCAGTCGTTCTTCAATACGGAAATGCATAAATAAGCCTAAAATAAAAAGAAAACTCAGCTATCTCATGTAAAATGTAGAGAGTTGAGTTTTTTTTAAGGCAAATTTGGTATAATGGTTTTAACAAGGAGGAGTTTCTCATGATAAAAATCTTATTAGTTGAGGATGACCTAGGCCTGTCAAATTCAGTATTTGACTTTTTAGACGATTTTGCGGATGTCATGCAGGTATTTGATGGGGAAGAAGGACTCTACGAAGCTGAAAGTGGCGTCTATGATTTGATTTTGCTCGATTTGATGTTGCCTGAAAAAAATGGCTTCCAAGTCTTGAAAGAATTGCGTGAAAAAGGAATTACGACACCAGTTCTGATCATGACTGCCAAGGAAAGTTTGGATGACAAGGGACATGGATTTGAATTGGGAGCAGATGATTATCTGACCAAACCTTTCTACCTAGAAGAACTCAAAATGCGGATTCAAGCCCTTCTCAAACGTTCAGGTAAATTTAATGAAAACACCTTGACTTATGGAAATATTGTGGTTAATTTGTCAACCAATACCGTTAAAGTCGAAGATACTCCTGTCGAATTACTGGGGAAAGAGTTCGACTTACTGGTTTATTTCCTTCAAAATCAAAATGTTATTTTGCCTAAGACTCAGATTTTTGATCGTCTATGGGGATTTGATAGTGACACAACGATTTCAGTTGTAGAAGTTTATGTTTCAAAAGTCCGTAAGAAATTAAAAGGAACCACTTTTGCAGAGAATTTGCAAACCTTGCGCAGTGTTGGGTATATTTTAAAAGATGTTCAGTAAACTAAAAAAAACATGGTATGCGGATGACTTTAGTTATTTTATCCGTAACTTTGGTGTCTTCACTCTGATTTTCTCTACCATGACCTTGATTATTTTACAGGTCATGCACTCGAGTCTCTATACTTCGGTGGACGATACGCTACATGGTTTGAGTAATAATCCTCAAGCAGTTATTCAGCTTGCTGTAAATAGGGCAACAGAAGAGATTAAAGATTTAGAGAATGCCGCTACAGATACTAGCAAGACGGAGATAAAACCAAATGTTAGTTCTAACACAGAAGTCATTCTTTTTGATAAGAATTTTACCCAGCTCCTTTCTGGAAACCGATTTTTGGGCTTGGATAAGATTAAACTAGAGAAAAAAGAACTAGGTCATATCTATCAGATTCAGGTTTTTAATAGCTATGGACAGGAAGAAATCTATCGCATGATTTTGATGGAAACGAATATCAGTTCGGTTTCAACCAATATCAAGTATGCAGCTGTCTTGATTAATACCAGTCAGTTGGAGCAGGCCAGTCAAAAGCACGAGAAATTGATTGTGGTCGTGATGGCTAGTTTCTGGATTTTGTCTTTACTTGCCAGTCTCTATCTAGCTAGAGTCAGTGTTCGTCCTCTGCTTGAGAGCATGCAGAAGCAGCAGTCCTTTGTGGAAAATGCCAGTCATGAGTTACGAACTCCACTTGCTGTTTTGCAAAATCGCTTAGAAACCCTTTTCCGTAAGCCAGAAGCTACCATTATGGATGTGAGCGAAAGCATTGCCTCGAGTTTGGAAGAAGTTCGAAACATGAGGTTTTTGACGACAAACTTGTTGAATTTAGCTCGTAGAGATGATGGGATTAAGCCAGAACTTGCAGAAGTTCCAACTAGCTTTTTTAATACGACTTTCACGAACTATGAGATGATTGCCTCGGAAAACGACCGTGTCTTCCGTTTTGAAAATCGCATCCATCGAACGATTGTCACAGATCAACTTTTACTAAAACAACTGATGACCATCCTATTTGATAATGCTATCAAATATACTGAGGAGGATGGTGAAATTGATTTTATGATTTCAGCGACTGATCGTAATCTTTATTTGTTAGTTTCTGACAATGGAGTCGGTATTTCAGCAGAAGATAAGAAGAAAATTTTTGATAGATTTTATCGAGTTGATAAGGCTAGAACCCGTCAAAAAGGTGGTTTTGGTTTAGGGTTATCCCTAGCTAAGCAAATTGTAGATGCCCTAAAAGGAACCATTACTGTTAAAGATAATAAACCGAAAGGAACAGTCTTTGAAGTGAAGATTGCCATCCACACACCATCTAAAAAGAAAAAATAAAAATATCGCTCCAGCTGGGGCGATATTTTGGATTTATCTTCTACGTTTTCGCTTGATAATAAATCGTTGAACTTTTAAGACAAGTAAGCTGGCTCCGATTGATGCGGTAAAGGCAAGAGCAGTTGATAATTTTAATGCTAAAAAGATAAAACTAAAGATAGCAATACAGATACAAAAAACAGCGATATTAACAAAAAATAGGATTTCCTTGAGATTGGCATCAGATTGCGCTTCAGGTGTATAATCTTGATAGCGAGGAACCTGCTGGCTTAATTCTTCTTGATTGTCTACCTCATAGGATTGTAATTTTCTTACGGGCATTATTCTCTCCTTAACAGTACATACCTATTTTATCATTTTTTCAGCAGAGAATTATTACAGAAAGGTTACAATAAGAATAAAGTCCCTTTTCAAAATCACTTTTCTTGACACTATAATGTGAAAATGATAGGATGGATAGACACTCAATACTTATTAATATTCATAATTGATTATATTACTAAGAAAATAGAGCTACCAATTGATTCATTTTTAGGAAAATTATTTCCTTATTTTCTTTATTTTATTTAATTTGATTAGTGAGATTTGTTTTGAATACAGAGACAGATTTTCTGTCTCCTATTTTTGTAGTAGTGAGGTGTCTAATTGATACCTCTTGGAAAAGTTAAAGGAGATAAGCATGTATCTTGCTATCAAAGAAATATTTCAAAACAAACTTCGATATAGTTTGATTTTAACTACTATTTTTCTTATCGCTTTTATGGTCTTTTTTATGACCAGTCTAGCTCTTGGTCTTGTGCTAAACAACCGAGCCGCTATTGATAATTGGCAAGCGACGGGTGTGGTTTTATCTGACTACGCAAATGATAATTTGACAGCATCTTTTATTCCTGAAAAGGACTACAAGGATAAGAGTTCTAAAGAGGCTGCTCCACTAGGGTATATGTTTGCTGTGACTAATCTAGTCGATGATAGTGAAAAGGTCAATGTTTCCATCTTTGCTCAAGAGTGGGACGCTTTTATCTCTCCTAGTTTGACGGAGGGCCGTTATCCTGAAGGGGATGATGAGGTGGTCGTAGATCAGTCCTTTGAAAACTATGGAATGAAGTTGGGTGATGCCATTCAGCTCAATGGAAGCGAAGTAAGTTACAAGATTGTAGGGCTGACTAAAGGAAATAAGTTTTTTACTGAGCCAGTTGTATTTACGAGTTTGACAACTTATTGGACCTTACAAGGAACTTTAAAATCTAATAAATCCATCTCTGCCATGGTATTGAAAAATGATATAGAAGTGGCTGGCGATGGACTGAAACAGATTTCTATTCCAAAAATGATATCGAAAATTCCTGGTTACACACCTCAGGTTAATGTGTTTTCAGGGATGATTCTTGCTATGATTGTCATCACAGGCTTGATTGTGGGTATATTTGTTTATATCATTACCATCCAAAAACTAGGACTTTATGGAATAATGCGGGCTCAGGGAATACAGATCAAAACCATTGTATGGTCTCTTTTCTGTCAAATCTTCTTCCTAGCTGGTATGGGAATTTCTCTAGCCTTGCTAGCTATCGGAGGAGTGATTTTGTTTTTACCAGCTACCTTCTTTTTCTACCCAAGCTGGATAGCTTACTCTGTCCTAAGCTTGGTGATTTGTTTGATGGCCATGCTAGGTGGTGTCATTTCACTTCCACGCTTGCTAAAGGTGAACCCGATTACTGCGATTGCAGAATGATAAGGAGAATAGTATGACAGCATTGATTGAAATGACTCAAGTGACAAAAACGTACGGGGAAGGAAAGATGAAAGTCGTAGCTCTACATGAGACGAATTTTCAGCTAAATGCAGGAGAGTTCGTGGCTATCGTTGGGCCTTCAGGTTCTGGAAAGACGACCTTTCTAACGACTCTAGGACAACTTCAGGAAGCGTCGAGTGGAAAGATTTTAGTTAAGGGTAAGGAAACAGGCAATTTGATGGAGAAGGAGAAAACAGACCTCCGTTTTAGAGAGTTTGGCTTCATTCTCCAGGCGTCAAACTTAATTCCTTTTCTAACGGTCAAGGAACAGCTGGATTTGATTGACAGACTGGATAAGGGAAAAAATAGTAAAAGTGACCGGAAAGAACTTTTTGACTTGTTGGATTTGGAAAAAGTACAAGATCAGTATCCCAAGGCATTGTCAGGTGGAGAACGTCAACGAGCTGCGATTGCTAGAGCCCTCTATAACAATCCAAGCATTGTGCTTGCCGATGAGCCAACAGCCAGTCTGGATACCGAGCGTGCCTACCAAGTTACGGAGATGTTGTCGGCCATTGCCCATGAACAAGGAAGAGGAGTTGTCATGATTACACATGATACACGTCTTCTTGATAAGGTTGACCGTATTTATGTCATGAATGATGGTCACCTAGTTGAAAAATCACTTGCATAAAATGAGAGTGGACAGTGCTAGTTACTGTTCACTTTTTGATTGCAAACCTTAAAAAATGACTTTGCCTTTTTAGAAAATTCCTAGTATTCATAGCTGATTTTCCAGAAATATGGTATAATTTTTCTTATGGAAAAGATTATCATTACAGCAACTGCTGAAAGTATTGAACAAGTTAAACAACTGCTCGAAGCTGGCGTAGACCGTATCTATGTTGGTGAGAAAGATTTTGGTCTTCGTCTGCCAACAACCTTTAGTTATGATCAATTGCGTGAAATCGCTAAGTTGGTTCATGAAGCTGGTAAGGAATTAATTGTTGCAGTCAATGCCCTCATGCACCAAGATATGATGGATCGTATTAAGCCCTTCCTCGATTTCTTGGAAGAAATCAAGACAGACTACATTACGATTGGGGATGCAGGTGTCTTTTACGTAGTCAACCGCGATGGTTATTCCTTTAAGACTATCTACGATGCTTCGACTATGGTAACTAGCAGTCGTCAGATAAACTTCTGGGGACAAAAAGCTGGCGCATCTGAGGCTGTTTTGGCGCGTGAAATTCCATCAGCTGAACTTTTCAAAATGCCCGAGATTTTGGAAATTCCTGCTGAAGTTTTGGTTTACGGAGCTAGTGTTATTCACCATTCTAAACGTCCACTCTTGCAAAACTACTATAACTTTACGCATATCGATGATGAAAAGACGCGCAAGCGTGACCTCTTTTTGGCTGAGCCAAGTGATCCAGAGAGCCACTATTCTATTTTTGAAGATAATCATGGTACCCACATTTTTGCCAACAATGACCTTGATTTGATGACTAAATTGACAGAATTGGTGGAGCATGGTTTCACTCACTGGAAACTAGAAGGGCTCTACACTCCAGGTCAGAACTTTGTTGAGATTGCAAAACTCTTTATCCAAGCGCGTAGCTTGATCCAAGAGGGCAGCTTTAGCCATGACCAAGCTTTCTTGCTGGATGAGGAAGTACGCAAGATACACCCTAAAAACCGTTTCCTTGATACAGGATTCTATGACTACGATCCTGATATGGTTAAATAGGACATTAAAACCCGAAATAAAAATGTTCGGGTTTTTCTAGTGTATCCATGAAATAAAAAAGGATACATGTTATAATAAAAGTAGCTCTTTAATGGAGGTGTTTGAGTGGAAAATCTGAAGAAAATAGCAGGCATCAAGGCTGCTGAGTTTGTCAATGATGGCATGGTTGTCGGACTGGGAACGGGTTCTACTGCCTATTATTTTGTTGAAGAAATCGGTCGTCGTATCAAGGAAGAAGGATTGCAGATTACAGCTGTAACGACTTCTAGTGTGACTAGTAAACAGGCTGAAGGGCTTAATATCCCACTCAAGTCTATTGACCAAGTAGACTTTGTTGATGTGACAGTCGACGGGGCGGATGAAGTGGATAGTCAGTTTAACGGAATTAAAGGCGGCGGTGGTGCCCTTCTGATGGAGAAGGTTGTCGCAACGCCCTCAAAAGAATATATTTGGGTGGTGGATGAAAGCAAGCTGGTTGAGAAACTAGGTGCTTTTAAATTGCCAGTAGAAGTGGTTCAGTATGGTGCAGAACAGGTCTTTCGTCGTTTTGAGCAAGCTGGCTACAAACCAAGTTTCCGTGAAAAAGACGGCCAACGTTTTGTGACCGATATGCAGAATTTTATCATTGACCTTGCCTTAGATGTCATTGAAGATCCAATTGCCTTCGGGCAAGAATTGGACCATATCGTTGGTGTTGTAGAGCACGGATTATTCAACCAAATGGTTGATAAGGTCATCGTTGCTGGACGAGATGGGGTTCAGATTTTAACTTCAATAAAAGCAAACTAATCAACATAATAAGGAGACACATTATGTCAAAATTTAATCGTATTCACTTGGTGGTACTGGATTCTGTGGGAATCGGTGCAGCACCAGATGCTAATAACTTTGTCAATGCAGGGGTTCCAGATGGAGCTTCTGACACACTGGGACACATTTCTAAAACAGTTGGTTTGAATGTGCCAAACATGGCTAAAATCGGTCTAGGAAATATTCCTCGTGAAACTCCTCTTAAGACTGTACCAGCTGAAAGCAATCCAACAGGATATGCAACAAAATTAGAGGAAGTATCTCTTGGTAAGGATACTATGACTGGACACTGGGAAATCATGGGCCTTAACATTACAGAACCTTTCGATACTTTCTGGAACGGATTCCCAGAAGAAATCTTGACAAAAATCGAAGAATTTTCAGGACGAAAGGTCATTCGTGAAGCCAACAAACCTTACTCAGGTACAGCTGTTATCGATGATTTTGGACCACGTCAAATGAAAACTGGGGAGTTGATTATCTATACTTCAGCAGATCCTGTTTTGCAAATTGCTGCCCACGAAGACATTATTCCTTTGGATGAATTGTACCGTATCTGTGAATACGCTCGTTCAATCACTCTTGAGCGCCCAGCCCTTTTAGGACGTATCATTGCCCGTCCATATGTTGGTGAGCCTGGAAACTTCACTCGTACAGCCAACCGTCGTGACTTGGCTGTATCTCCATTTGCACCAACTGTGTTGGATAAATTGAACGAAGCAGGTATCTATACTTATGCTGTTGGGAAAATCAACGATATCTTTAACGGTGCTGGTATCAACCATGATATGGGTCACAACAAGTCAAATAGTCATGGAATTGATACACTATTGAAGACCATGGGCCTTGCTGAGTTTGAAAAAGGATTCTCATTCACAAACTTGGTTGACTTTGATGCCCTTTACGGCCACCGCCGCAATGCTCATGGTTACCGTGATTGCTTGCATGAGTTTGATGAACGCTTACCTGAAATTATCGCAGCCATGAGAGAGAATGATCTTCTCTTGATTACAGCGGACCATGGAAATGACCCAACCTATGCAGGAACAGACCACACTCGCGAATATATTCCACTTTTGGCTTACAGTCCTTCCTTTAAAGGAAATGGTGTCATTCCAGTTGGACATTTTGCAGATATCTCAGCGACAGTTGCGGATAACTTTGGTGTTGAAACTGCCATGATTGGGGAAAGTTTCTTAGATAAATTGGTATAAGATGACGCGTTATGCTTTGCTGGTGAGAGGTATCAATGTTGGTGGCAAGAATAAGGTCGTCATGGCGGAGCTTCGGCAAAAATTGACAGACTTGGGACTGGGAAAGGTTGAAACCTACATCAACAGTGGCAATATTTTCTTTACTTCTACAGCTTCCAAAGATCAATTGGTTGAAAAATTAGAGGATTTCTTTGAAGTCTATTATCCATTTATTCAGAGCTTTTCTTTGCTGAATCAAGAAGACTATGAAGCAGAGCTGAAGAATCTGCCAGCTTGGTGGAACGAAGACTTGACAAGAAAAGATGTGCTCTTCTACACGGAGAGCTTGGATGTGGATCAAGTCATCGAGAAAGTGAACAGTTTGGAACTGAAAGATGAAGTGCTTCATTTTGGAAGACTTGGGATTTTCTGGGGGAAATTCTCTGAAGAATCCTACTCTAAGACTGCCTATCACAAGTACTTGCTCAAGATGCCTTTTTATCGCAACATCACCATTCGCAATGCAAAAACCTTTGACAAAATCGGTCAAATGCTAAAAAATAATAAAGGAAACACACAATGACATTTTTAGATAAGATCAATGAAACAGCTGCCTTCCTGAAAGACAAGGGAATCCAAGCTCCCGAGTTTGGTCTAATCCTTGGATCAGGACTGGGAGAACTGGCAGAAGAAATCGAAAATCCAGTTGTAGTAGACTATGCTGAGATTCCAAACTGGGGCCGCTCTACAGTAGTCGGTCACGCTGGTAAATTGGTATATGGTGAACTTGCAGGTCGCAAGGTCTTAGCTCTTCAAGGGCGTTTCCATTTCTACGAAGGAAATCCTCTGGAAGTTGTGACTTTCCCAGTTCGTGTCATGAAAGTTCTTGGATGTGAAGGTGTCATTGTAACCAATGCAGCTGGTGGTATTGGATATGGGCCTGGTACTTTGATGGCTATCTCAGACCATATCAACATGACAGGTCAAAACCCATTGATGGGTGAAAACTTGGATGATTTTGGTCCACGTTTCCCTGATATGTCTAAAGCCTATACACCAGAATACCGTGCTACTGCCCATGAAGTGGCTAAGAAACTTGGTATCAAGCTTGATGAAGGTGTCTATATCGGTGTAACTGGTCCGACTTATGAAACACCAGCAGAAATCCGCGCCTATAAGACACTGGGAGCAGATGCAGTTGGTATGTCGACTGTTCCTGAAGTTATTGTGGCAGCTCACTCAGGCTTGAAAGTTCTCGGTATTTCATGTATTACTAACCATGCTGCTGGTTTCCAAGAAGAACTCAACCACGAAGAAGTTGTAGAAGTTACTGAACGTGTTAAAGGTGATTTCAAAGGCTTGCTTAAAGCGATTCTTGCAGAATTGTAATCATGTTAATAGAATTGAGGAGTATTTTTCGAAAAATCCCTTATAATTTTAGATTATTCCTAGCAGTAATTCTACAAGGAATAGTTTCGGGTTTATCTGGTATTTTTCTCCATTATCTTTTAGAGATGGTAGAGAGTCTAGCTTTTGGTCAGTCAGAGCATCATAGTGGATTTTTGACAGATGGAGTTTCCTCCTCACGGATAGGACTAAGTTTAATAATCGTGGGTCTTGGCTCATCCTTGGTCTGGTATTTCTTGCAAAAAGGGTCGAAGATTTATTCCATCAAAGCTCAGATGAAGGATGAGACTTCACAATACAAGCTTCATTTTTTAAGACAGCTATTTCATTCAATTTGGCAGATCATTGCAGTTGGAGGGGGAGCGCCTATTGGCAAAGAAGCTGCACCACGAGAGATTGGAACTCTATTTGCAGGGCCAATTGGAAAAAAATGTTTTCTCTCTAAGAAGGCTCAAATCTTTCTCCTTGCTTGTGGTGCTGGTGCTGGTTTAGCGGCTGTTTATCAGGTTCCATTAACAAGTGTCTTCTTTGTTTTTGAAACCCTAGGAATTGCTCTATCTATTAAACGATTTGTCTTAGTCGGTTTGACTACCTATGTCTCAACCTATATAGCAGGCTTGGTTATTTCAGATCAGGCTCTCTACCAGATTCCAGCCATCATTTGGTCATTAAAGGAAATATGGATTATTCCCTTATTACTTCTTTTCTTAACCCCACTAGCTTGGCTTTTTGGTCGTTTGAGCAAAGAAGTGTCTTCAAACAGAATAAAAGATAAACGAATACTTCTCACATTGCCCTCAGCTTTTCTTTTTCTTGTTGGTCTTGCAAGTTCCTTTCCACATCTACTTGGCAATGGACGCATGATGGCTCAGGAAATTTTAAATGGTAGCAGTGGTCAAACAGTGCTTCTCATGTTTTTCCTAAAAGCAGTGGTCGTTCTTATTATCCTTTGGGCAGGGGCCTATGGTGGTACACTTACGCCATCTTTTGCCTTGGGGATGGCTGGAGCTGGTGTCTTGTGCATGATTCTAGGTTTGGGTAGCCAGTCAACCATTTTGCTTTTGGGATCGGTTTGTTTTTTGTCTGTGACCTTGAGGGCGCCCATTTCTGCAACCGGATTAGTTATAGGTTTCACTGGGCTAGGTATAGATTCTCTTCCGTATCTCTTAGTAACAGCTGTTTTAGCCTATGAATTTGCAAAAATGTTAGACCACTTTCCTTGTGCTAGCATACTGTGTCAGAAGTCAAATAATAAAGTAATTAGGTAGGAAATGCCCATTTCTTCTAGTCAATAATTTGATTTAAAAGATTAAAAAAACTCTCAATTTATTTATAACTGTTTTAAATAAAAATGAAGTAGGCCTATTGGAATCATGATTGAATCCGATTTTTTCTAGCTATGAAATGTAAAAATAATAAAAAGAAAGGTAGAGCGAGATGTTCTGATTTGAACGCAAGCGGAAAACTTTTCTAAAAATCAGAAAGTAAGGGTAGTTCGGGCTTGAATTGAAGCAAGCCGGTCTAATCTTCTCAATATCATCAAAATTAAGAAAGAAAGGAATTGAACCCACCCTAAAAGCAGTGGGAAAAAGATAGTTGGTCTAGCGAGCATCGCTCACTGCACCCAACTCCTATTTTCCCTTTGCTTTTTGACGGGTTTGGTATCTTATATTATGTCTATCCATATTGCTGCTCAGCAGGGTGAAATTGCTGATAAAATTCTTCTTCCTGGGGATCCTCTTCGTGCGAAATTTATTGCGGAGAATTTCCTTGAAGATGCTGCTTGTTTTAACGAAGTGCGTAACATGTTTGGTTACACTGGTACTTACAAGGGCCACCGTGTATCAGTCATGGGAACTGGGATGGGGATGCCATCTATTTCGATTTATGCGCGTGAGTTGATTGTGGACTACGGTGTGAAGAAATTGATTCGTGTTGGAACTGCAGGTTCTTTGAATGAAGATGTCCATGTTCGTGAATTGGTTTTGGCGCAGGCAGCGGCAACCAACTCTAACATCGTCCGTAATGACTGGCCGCAGTACGATTTCCCACAAATTGCTAGCTTTGATTTGCTGGACAAGGCCTACCATATCGCCAAAGAACTCGGTATGACCACCCACGTTGGGAATGTTTTGTCTTCTGATGTCTTTTATTCAAACTACTTTGAAAAGAACATCGAACTTGGTAAATGGGGAGTCAAGGCTGTGGAAATGGAAGCAGCAGCTCTTTACTATCTTGCTGCTCAATATCATGTTGATGCCCTTGCTATCATGACTATTTCTGATAGTTTGGTCAATCCAGATGAAGACACAACTGCAGAAGAACGCCAAAATACCTTCACTGATATGATGAAGGTTGGCTTGGAAACCTTAATTGCAGAGTAAATTGTAAAAGAAAATCCTGATTTCAAGTAAAATCAGGATTTTTTCATGGATGCGATTTTTTCTGGATCTGGTGTGACACGGAGGGTCTTTTGTCCTGTGTAAGTGACAAAGCCTGGTTTTCCACCAGTTGGTTTATTGAGTTTCTTGACTTCAATCATATCTACCTGCACCAGATTTGACAGGCGACCTTGAGAGAAGTAGGCTGCAAGTTCTGCCGCGTCTGTCTTGACTTCATCAGATGGATCTAGATTGCCTGAGATGACGACGTGACTTCCAGGAATGTCCTTGGCATGGAACCAAAGTTCCTCCTTGCGGGCCATTTTAAAGGTCAATTCATCATTTTGAAGGTTGTTGCGACCGACATAGATGATGGTTTTGTCATCGCTTGCTAGATACTGTTCTGGTTTTTTGCGTTTCTGGATTTTCTCCCGCTGTCTTCTGCGGATAAAGCCAGTTTGAATCAATTCTTCACGGATTTCAGCGATTTCTTCCAGTCCAGCTTGGTTGAGAACAGTTTCCACACTTTCCAGATAGAGAATGGTTGCCTTTGTTTCTTCAATCAGATCAGTCAAGTATTTGACAGCTTCTTTGAGTTTCTGATACCGTTTAAAATAGCGTTGGGCATTCTGGTTGGGAGTCAAGGCCTTATCAAGCGCAATCGTGATAGGTAGGTTGGTATAGTAGTTGTCTAGGATAACCTTGTCTTGGTCGTTAGGCACTTGATGGAGGAAGGTTGTTAGCAATTCCCCTTTTTGGCGAAATTCTTCAGCATTGTCTGTCGCTAGTAACTCTTTTTCTTGTTTTTTTAGCTTATGTCGATTTTTCTGAAGTTCATTTTCAACACGACGAATCAGTTCGCTGGCTTGCTGTTTGACACGGTCGCGCTCAGCCTTGTCCTTATAGTAGGTGTCCAACAAATCCGAAAGGTTGGCAAAAGGCTCTTCCACTTGATTTGCAAAAGGAACTGGACTGAAGGAAGTCTCAGTCAAGAATGGCTTGGTTTCTTGATGGAAAAAGTTTCGGAAAGTGGCTAGTTTATCACTAACCAGAATCTTTTCCAATTCATTTGCCGTATCACGTCCCAGACCTTGAAAGAGGCTTTGAAGATTTTTAGCTGTCGTTTCCTGTGTTTGCAGGATTTCAAAGAGTTTCTCGTCCTTGATTGTAAAAGGATTGAGAGATTCCGTACTTGGCGGAGCGATATAGGTCGATCCAGGAAGTAAGGTACGGTAGCTATTTTGTGAAAAGCCGACGTGTTTGATAACTTCGAGGATTTTATGACTGCTTTTATCAACCAGTAGAATATTACTGTGTTTCCCCATAATTTCGATAATCAAGGTAGCCTGAATATGGTCCCCAATCTCGTTTTTATTAGAAACCGTCATTTCCACAATACGGTCATTTTCCACTTGCTCAATCGACTCAATCAGGGCACCCTGCAAATATTTTCTTAAAACCATGATAAAGGTAGAAGGCTGGGCTGGGTTTTCAAAAGTTGTTTGGGTCAGCTGAATGCGTCCAAAAACAGGATGGGCAGAAAGGAGCAGGCGATGACTTTGGCGATTGCTGCGGATTTGCAAGACCAACTCTTGTTCAAAAGGCTGATTGATTTTCTGGATGCGACCATTCACTAACTCTCTTCGCAATTCCTCAACCATGTGGTGTAAAAAAAATCCGTCAAATGACATCGTTCTCTCCTTGTGATTGTATTCCATAGTATTATATCAAAAAGGTAGAATAAAATCATGGAAATGTGGTATAATAAAGCCAAGTAAAGAGAAACGAGAAGCACATGTATATTGAAATGGTAGATGAAACTGGTCAAGTTTCAAAAGAAATGTTGCAACAAACCCAAGAAATTTTGGAATTTGCAGCCCAAAAATTAGGCAAAGAAGACAAGGAGATGGCAGTCACTTTTGTGACTAATGAGCGTAGTCATGAACTCAATCTGGAGTACCGTGACACAGACCGTCCGACAGATGTCATCAGCCTTGAATATAAGCCAGAGTTGGAAATTGCCTTTGACGAAGAGGATTTACTTGAAAATCCAGAATTGGCAGAGATGATGTCTGAGTTTGATGCCTATATTGGGGAATTGTTCATCTCTATCGATAAGGCACATGAGCAGGCCGAGGAATATGGCCATAGCTTTGAGCGTGAGATGGGCTTCTTGGCAGTACACGGCTTTTTACATATCAACGGCTATGATCACTACACTCCAGAAGAAGAAGCGGAGATGTTCGGTTTACAAGAAGAAATTTTGACAGCCTATGGACTCACAAGACAATAAACGAAAATGGAAAAATCGTGACCTGATATCCAGTTTAGAATTTGCTCTCACAGGAATTTTTACTGCTATCAAGGAAGAACGCAATATGCGAAAACATGCAGTGACGGCTCTTGTAGTCATCCTTGCAGGTTTTGTTTTTCAGGTGTCACGAATCGAATGGCTCTTTCTCCTATTGAGCATTTTCTTAGTAGTAGCCTTTGAAATTATCAATTCTGCTATTGAAAATGTGGTGGATTTGGCCAGTCACTATCACTTTTCCATGCTGGCTAAAAATGCCAAGGATATGGCGGCTGGCGCGGTATTAGTAGTCTCTCTTTTTGCAGCCTTAACAGGCGCATTGATTTTTCTCCCACGAATCTGGGATTTATTATTTTAAACAGTAAGAGGAAATTATGACTTTTAAATCAGGCTTTGTAGCCATTTTAGGACGTCCCAATGTTGGGAAGTCAACCTTTTTAAACCACGTCATGGGGCAAAAGATTGCCATCATGAGTGACAAGGCGCAGACAACGCGCAATAAAATCATGGGAATTTACACGACTGATAAGGAGCAAATCGTCTTTATTGATACACCAGGGATTCACAAACCTAAAACGGCTCTCGGAGATTTCATGGTTGAGTCTGCCTACAGTACCCTTCGCGAAGTGGATACTGTTCTTTTCATGGTGCCTGCTGATGAAGCGCGTGGTAAGGGAGACGACATGATTATCGAGCGTCTTAAGGCTGCCAAGGTTCCTGTGATTTTGGTGGTGAACAAGATTGATAAGGTTCATCCAGACCAGCTTTTGTCTCAGATTGATGATTTTCGTAATCAAATGGACTTTAAGGAAATCGTTCCAATCTCAGCTCTTCAGGGAAATAATGTCTCACGTTTAGTTGATATTTTGAGTGAAAATCTGGACGAAGGTTACCAGTATTTCCCGTCTGATCAAATCACAGACCATCCAGAACGTTTCTTGGTTTCAGAAATGGTTCGCGAGAAAGTCTTGCACTTAACTCGTGAAGAGATTCCGCACTCTGTTGCAGTAGTTGTGGATTCTATGAAACGAGATGAAGAGACAGACAAGGTTCACATTCGTGCAACCATCATGGTCGAGCGTGATAGTCAAAAAGGGATTATCATCGGTAAAGGTGGTGCTATGCTTAAGAAAATCGGTAGCATGGCCCGTCGTGATATCGAACTCATGCTAGGAGACAAGGTCTTCCTAGAAACCTGGGTCAAGGTCAAGAAAAACTGGCGAGATAAAAAGCTAGATTTGGCTGACTTTGGCTATAATGAAAAAGAATACTAAGTAGAGGTGGGCTCATGCCTGCTTCTTGTTTTTACAGAAGGAGGATGTATGCCTGAATTACCTGAGGTTGAAACCGTTCGTCGTGGCTTAGAAAAATTGATTTTGGGAAAGAAGATTTCGAGTGTAGAAATTCGCTATCCCAAGATGATTAAGACGGATTTGGACGAGTTTCGAAAGGAAGTGCCTGGTCAAGTTGTTGAGTCAATGGGGCGTCGTGGCAAATATTTGCTTTTCTACCTGACAGACAAGGTCTTGATTTCCCATCTGCGGATGGAAGGGAAGTATTTTTACTATCCAGACCAAGTTCCTGAACGCAAGCATGCCCATGTTTTCTTTCAGTTTGAAGATGGTGGCACGCTTGTTTATGAGGATGTTCGCAAGTTTGGAACCATGGAACTCTTGGCTCCTGACCTTTTGGAAGCCTACTTTATTTCTAAAAAACTAGGGCCTGAACCAAGCGAACAAGACTTTGATTTGCAGGTCTTTAAAAATGCCCTCGCTAAGTCCAAAAAGCCTATCAAATCTCACTTATTAGATCAAACCTTGGTAGCTGGCCTTGGTAATATCTATGTAGATGAGGTTCTCTGGCGAGCTCAGGTTCATCCAGCTAGACCTTCCCAGAATTTGACAGCAGACGAAGCGACAGCTATTCATGACCAGACCATTGCTGTATTGGGACAGGCTGTTGAAAAAGGTGGATCCACCATTCGGACCTATACCAATGCCTTTGGGGAAGATGGAACCATGCAGGATTTTCATCAGGTCTATGACAAGGCTGGTCAAGAATGTTCACGTTGTGGCACTGTGATTGAAAAAATCCAACTAGGCGGACGTGGAACTCACTTTTGCCCTCAGTGCCAAAGGAGGGGCTGATGGGAAAAATCATTGGAATCACTGGGGGAATTGCTTCGGGTAAATCAACTGTGACAAATTTTCTAAGAAAGAAAGGCTTTCAAGTAGTGGATGCCGACTCTCTTGTTCACCAACTACAGAAACCTGGTGGTCGTCTGTTTGAAGCTCTAGTACAGCACTTTGGGAAAGAAATCATCCTTGAAAATGGAGAACTCAATCGCCCTCTCCTAGCTAGTCTTATCTTTTCAAATCCTGAAGAACGAGAATGGTCTAAGCAAATCCAAGGAGAGATTATCCGTGAAGAACTTGCTACTTTGAGAGACCAGTTGGTTCAGACAGAAGATATCTTTTTCATGGACATTCCCTTGCTTTTTGAGCAGGACTACAGCGCTTGGTTTGATGAGACGTGGTTGGTCTATGTGGATCGAGATGTCCAAGTAGAACGTTTAATGAAAAGAGACCGCTTGTCCAAAGATGAAGCTGAGTCTCGTCTGACAGCCCAGTGGCCTTTAGAACAAAAGAAAGGTTTGGCTAGTCATGTTTTAAACAATAATGGAAATCAGGACCAGCTTCTTACTCAGGTCTTCTCCCTGCTTGAGGGAGGTAGAGAAGATGACAGAGATTAACTGGAAGGATAATCTGCGCATTGCCTGGTTTGGTAATTTTCTGACTGGAGCCAGTATTTCTTTGGTTGTGCCTTTTATGCCTATCTTTGTGGAAAATTTAGGTGTATGGAGTGATCAAGCTGCTTTTTATGCAGGTTTAGCTATTTCTGTCTCTGCTATTTCCGCGGCGCTCTTTTCTCCTATCTGGGGAATCCTTGCTGATAAGTACGGTCGAAAACCCATGATGATTCGTGCTGGTCTGGCCATGACCATTACGATGGGAGGCTTGGCTTTTGTCCCAAATATTTATTGGTTAATCTTTCTTCGTTTGCTAAATGGTGTATTTGCAGGTTTTGTTCCTAACGCCACAGCCTTGATAGCCAGTCAGGTTCCCAAGGAGAAATCAGGTGCTGCTCTTGGGACTTTGTCTACAGGAGTAGTAGCAGGTACGTTAACTGGTCCTTTTATCGGTGGCTTTATCGCAGAATTATTTGGCATTCGTACTGTTTTTTTACTGGTTGGTAGTTTTCTCTTTTTAGCTACTATTTTGACTATTTTCTTTATCAAGGAAGATTTTCAACCAGTTGCAAAAGAAAAAGCCATCCCAACAAAGGAATTATTTACATCAGTTAAATATCCCTATCTCTTGGTTAACCTCTTTCTGACCAGTTTTGTCATCCAATTTTCAGCCCAATCGATTGGCCCTATCTTAGCTCTGTATGTGCGCGACTTAGGGCAGACAGAGAATCTTCTTTTTGTCTCTGGTTTGATTGTATCCAGTATGGGCTTTTCCAGTATGATGAGTGCAGGAGTCATGGGAAAGCTAGGTGACAAGGTGGGCAACCATCGCCTCTTGGTTGTAGCCCAGTTTTATTCAGTCATCATCTATCTCCTCTGTGCTAATGCTTCTAGCCCCCTTCGATTAGGACTTTATCGTTTCCTCTTTGGATTGGGAACCGGTGCTTTGATTCCCGGAGTTAACGCCCTTCTCAGCAAGATGACGCCCAAAGCTGGTATTTCGAGGGTCTTTGCCTTCAATCAGGTATTCTTTTATCTGGGAGGTGTTGTTGGTCCCATGGCAGGTTCTGCAGTAGCAGGAAAATTTGGCTACCATGCAGTCTTCTGTGCGACAAGCCTTTGTGTTGCCTTTAGTTGTCTCTTTAACCTGCTTCAATTTCGAACATTATTAAAAGTAAAGGAAATCTAGTGCGAGTAAAAATTAATCTCAAATGCTCCTCTTGTGGCAGTATCAATTACCTAACCAGTAAAAATTCAAAAACCCATCCAGACAAGATCGAGGTTTTAAAGTATTGTCCCAAGGAAAGAAAAGTAACCCTACATCTTGAATCTAAGTAGATTTTATGGTAAAATAATAGGGATTTTAAGGAGTTTGATATGTATAACCTATTATTAACCATTTTATTAGTATTATCTGTTGTGATTGTGATTGCGATTTTCATGCAACCAACCAAAAACCAATCCAGCAATGTATTTGATGCCAGCTCAGGTGATTTGTTTGAACGCAGTAAAGCACGCGGTTTTGAAGCTGTAATGCAGCGTTTGACAGGGATTTTAGTCTTTTTCTGGCTAGCCATTGCCTTAGCATTGACGGTATTATCAAGTAGATAAGAAAATAATGGGCAGGACTAGGTCTTTGCCTCTTTTTATTTTTAAAGGATGTTTAAGAAGGTTTTACAGTAAAAGAAAATTAAAAATCTAGAAAGAAAATATGAAAGATAGAATAAAAGAATATTTACAAGACAAGGGAAAGGTGACTGTCAATGACTTGGCTCAGGCTTTAGGAAAAGACGGATCCAAGGATTTTCGTGAGTTGATTAAAACCTTGTCCCTAATGGAAAGGAAGCACCAGATTCGCTTTGAAGAAGATGGAACTTTGACTTTGGAAGTCAAGAAAAAACACGAGATTACTCTCAAGGGGATTTTTCATGCCCATAAAAATGGCTTTGGCTTTGTTAGTCTGGAAGGCGAGGAGGACGACCTTTTTGTAGGAAAAAACGATGTCAACTATGCTATTGATGGTGATACCGTTGAGGTCGTCATCAAGAAAGTCGCTGACCGCAATAAAGGAACAGCAGCAGAAGCCAAAATTATTGATATCTTAGAACACAGTCTGACAACCGTTGTCGGTCAAATCGTTCTAGATCAAGAAAAACCTAAGTATGCGGGTTACATCCGTTCTAAAAATCAGAAAATCAGCCAACCGATTTATGTCAAGAAACCAGCTCTAAAACTAGAAGGAACAGAAGTTATCAAGGTCTTTATCGACAAATATCCAAGTAAGAAACATGATTTCTTTGTTGCGAGTGTACTAGATGTGGTTGGGCATTCAACGGATGTCGGAATTGATGTTCTTGAGGTTTTGGAGTCTATGGACATTGTATCTGAGTTTCCAGAAGCTGTTGTCAAGGAAGCAGAAAGTGTTCCTGATGCTCCGTCTCAAAAGGATATGGAAGGTCGTCTGGATCTAAGAGATGAGATTACCTTTACCATTGATGGTGCGGATGCCAAGGACTTGGACGATGCGGTGCATATCAAGACCTTGAAAAATGGAAATCTAGAGCTTGGTGTTCACATCGCAGATGTTTCCTACTATGTGACCGAGGGTTCTGCCCTTGACAAGGAAGCCCTTAACCGAGCGACTTCAGTCTATGTAACAGACCGAGTGGTTCCAATGCTTCCAGAACGACTGTCAAATGGCATCTGTTCCCTCAATCCTCAAGTTGACCGCCTGACCCAGTCTGCCATTATGGAAATTGATAAACATGGTCGTGTAGTCAACTACACCATTACACAAACAGTTATCAAGACCAGTTTTCGTATGACCTATAGCGATGTCAATGATATCCTATCAGGTGACGAGGAGAAGAGACAAGAATATCAGAAAATTGTTCCAAGTATCGAACTCATGGCCAAGCTTCATGAAACTTTAGAAAATATGCGTGTGAAACGTGGAGCCCTCAATTTTGATACCAATGAAGCGAAGATTTTAGTGGATAAACAGGGTAAGCCTGTTGATATCGTCCTTCGTCAGCGTGGCATTGCCGAGCGTATGATTGAGTCCTTCATGTTGATAGCCAACGAAACAGTTGCCGAGCATTTTAGCAAGCTGGATCTACCTTTCATTTATCGAATTCACGAGGAACCTAAGGCTGAAAAAGTTCAGAAGTTTATTGATTATGCTTCGAGCTTTGGCTTGCGCATTTATGGGACTGCCAGTGAGATTAGCCAAGAGACCCTCCAAGACATCATGCGTGCTGTTGAGGGAGAACCTTATGCAGATGTATTGTCCATGATGCTTCTCCGTTCCATGCAACAGGCCCGCTATTCGGAGCACAATCACGGCCATTATGGATTAGCGGCTGACTATTATACTCACTTTACTAGTCCGATTCGTCGTTATCCAGACCTTCTTGTTCACCGTATGATTCGGGATTACGGCCGTTCTAAAGAAATAGCCGAGCATTTTGAACAAGTGATTCCAGAGATTGCGACCCAGTCTTCCAACCGTGAGCGTCGTGCCATCGAGACTGAGCGTGAAGTCGAAGCCATGAAAAAGGCTGAGTACATGGAAGAATACGTGGGTGAAGAGTACGATGCGGTTGTATCAAGTATTGTCAAATTTGGTCTCTTTGTCGAATTGCCAAACACAGTTGAAGGCTTGATTCATATCACCAATCTACCCGAATTTTATCATTTCAATGAGCGTGATTTGACTCTTCGTGGAGAAAAATCAGGAACAACCTTCCGTGTAGGTCAGCAAATCCGTATCCGAGTTGAAAGAGCCGACAAGATGACGGGTGAAATTGACTTCTCTTACATCCCAAGTGAGTTTGATGTGATTGAAAAAGGCTTGAAACAGTCTAGTCGCAGTGACAAAGGGCGTGGTTCAAGTCGTCGTTCAGATAAGAAGGAAGATAAGAGAAAATCAGGACGCTCAAATGATAAGCGCAAGCATTCACAAAAAGACAAGAAGAAAAAAGGAAAGAAACCCTTTTACAAGGAAGTAGCTAAGAAAGGAGCCAAGCATGGCAAAGGGCGAGGGAAAGGTCGTCGCACAAAATAAAAAGGCGCGTCACGACTATACAATCGTAGATACGCTAGAGGCAGGGATGGTCCTGACTGGAACTGAAATCAAGAGTGTGCGAGCAGCTCGAATCAATCTCAAGGATGGCTTTGCCCAAGTAAAAAATGGGGAGGTCTGGTTGAGCAATGTTCATATCGCTCCTTACGAAGAGGGCAATATCTGGAACCAAGAACCAGAACGTCGTCGAAAACTCTTACTACATAAAAAGCAAATCCAAAAGTTGGAACAAGAGACTAAAGGAACAGGAATGACCCTGGTTCCCCTTAAAGTCTATATCAAAGATGGCTATGCCAAGCTTCTTTTAGGACTTGCCAAAGGGAAGCATGACTATGACAAACGGGAGTCTATCAAACGTCGTGAGCAGAATCGCGATATTGCGCGCGTGATGAAAGCTGTTAATCAGCGATAAAAAGAGGAATAAAGATGGAAAAACTAGTTGCCTATAAACGTATGCCTTTGTGGACGAAAGAAACCATGCCAGAGGCTGTTCAGCAGAAACACAATACCAAGGTTGGGACTTGGGGCAAGATTACTGTTTTAAAAGGGACTCTCAAGTTTATTGAATTGACAGAGGATGGGGATGTTCTAGCTGAACACCTATTTGAAGCAGGAGCTGACAATCCCATGGCACAACCACAAGCCTGGCACCGAGTGGAGGCTGTAACAGACGATGTAGAATGGTATTTAGAATTTTATTGTAAACCTGAGGATTATTTCCCTAAAAAATACAATACCAATCCGGTTCATTCAGAGGTCCTAGAGGCAATGCAGACAGTAAAACCAGGGAAAGCCTTGGATTTGGGCTGTGGTCAGGGCCGTAATTCCCTCTTTCTTGCACAGAATGGTTTTGATGTGACGGCTGTGGATCAAAATGAATTGGCCCTTGAAATCTTACAAAGCATTGTGGAGCAGGAAGACCTGGATATGCCTGTAGGTCTTTACGATATCAATTCAGCTAGTATTAGGCAAGCGTATGATTTCATCGTATCGACAGTTGTTTTGATGTTTTTGCAAGCAGACCGCATTCCTGCAATTATCAAAAATATGCAGGAGCATACCACGGTCGGTGGTTATAATCTTATCGTTTGTGCCATGGATACGGAAGATTACCCTTGCTCTGTGAACTTCCCATTTACCTTTAAAGAAGGGGAATTGGCAGACTACTACAAGGACTGGGAATTGATTAAGTACAATGAAAATCCAGGCCATTTGCACCGTCGCGATGAGAATGGCAATCGTATTCAACTACGCTTTGCGACCATGCTAGCTAAGAAAATCAAATAAACATGAATGAAGATTAGGAAATTTCCTGATCTTTTTTCTTTTCTACGAATAGATAAGATAGAAGAATTGACAAAAATACGCATTATAAGTATAATTTTGGATAGAAAGGTGACGATAAATGCCAATCACAGGTAAGGAAATGGTAAAATTAGCTCTTGGAAATGGATGGATTGAAGTTCGTAAGAGAGGAAGTCATCATCATTTTAAGAAAGAAGGGGTTCCCTATCTTGTCACTATTCCAGTTCACGGTAATGAGGATCTAGGAAAAGGTTTAGAGAGAAAAATATTAAAAGATTTGGGATTATAGTTGATTTGGAAATTGTGGAGGTGTATTATGCTAAAATCTTATCCTGCTATTTTTCATAGAGAAGGCACTGGATACTGGGTTGAATTTCCTGAATTTGGAGGCGGGACTGAAGGAGCAACGATTGAACTTGCAATGAAAAATGCTCGGGAAATGCTTGAGAGTGTTTTAGCTTCTTATATTGATGAAGGACTGGCTTTGCCTACTCCTAGTGACATTGCTGAGTTGAAAGCTCCTGATGGATTTGTGACTTTGATTCAGGTCAATCCCTTGCCTTTCGTAAAGAATAATAAAGCGATTCGAAAAAATGTTACGGTTCCAGAGTGGCTAGTCAGACTTGCAGATCGTGAGAAAGTGAACTATTCTGAAGTGTTGACACAAGCTCTTGAAAGCCGCTTGCAACTCTAAAATTATAGAGTGATGTAGATTAGGAAATTTCCTGATCTTTTTCTTTTTTTACGAATAATATAGAAAAGGAGGGAATCATGTTTGTTGCGAGAGATGCTAGGGGAGAATTGGTAAATGTGTTAGAGGATAAACTTGAGAAGCAAGCATACACCTGCCCAGCTTGTGGAGGTCAGCTCCGTTTGCGTCAAGGACCAAGTGTCCGGACCCATTTTGCCCACAAAACCTTAAAAGACTGTGATTTTTCCTCTGAAAATGAAAGTCCAGAACACCTGGCAAATAAAGAATCACTTTATCACTGGTTGAAAAAAGATACAGAAGTGCAATTAGAATACCCTCTTCCAGAGCTTAAACAGATTGCGGATGTATTTGTAAATGGCAATCTAGCTTTAGAAGTTCAGTGTAGTCCCTTGCCACAGAAACTTCTTAAAGAGCGTAGCGAGGGCTATCGTAGTCAGGGTTACCAAGTACTGTGGTTACTGGGAGAAAAACTTTGGCTCAAGGAGCGTTTGACTCGTCTGCAACAAGGTTTTCTCTATTTTAGTCAAAACGTGGGCTTTTATGTTTGGGAATTAGACAGTGAAAAACAAGTTTTAAGACTCAAATACCTGATTCACCAAGATCTCCGCGGTAAACTCCATTATCAAATCAAGGAATTTCTCTATGGTCAAGCTAGTTTATTGGAAATATTGCGTTTCCCTTATAAGAAACAAAAAATATCTCATTTTACAGTTTCTGAGGATAAGGACATCTGTCGCTATATTCAGCAACAACTGTACTATCAAAATCCCTTTTGGATGAAAGAACAAGCAGAAGCCTATCAAAAGGGGGAAAATCTCCTGACTTATGGGCTAAAAGAATGGTATCCACAAATAAGACCACTAGTAGGTAATTTTTGCCAAATTGAGAAAGATTTGACTCGCTATTATCAGTATTTTCAAATCTATTACCAAGAAAATCCTCAAAATGATTGGCAAAAGCTTTATCCACCAGCCTTTTATCAGCAATATTTCTTGAAAAATATGGTAGAATAGAAAAGATGGAGGAATCTAATGGTATTACAAAGAAATGAAATAAATGAAAAAGATACATGGGATCTATCAACGATTTACCCAACTGACCAGGCTTGGGAAGAAGCCTTAAAAGATTTAACAGAACAATTGGAGAAAGTAGCCCAGTATGAAGGACATCTCCTGGATAGTGCGGATAGCCTACTAGAAATTACTGAATTTTCTCTTGAGATGGAACGCCAAATGGAGAAGCTTTACGTTTATGCTCATATGAAAAATGACCAGGACACACGTGAAGCCAAGTACCAAGAGTACTATGCCAAGGCGATGACTCTCTATAGCAAGCTAGACCAAGCCTTTTCATTCTATGAACCTGAATTTATGGAAATCAGTGAAAAGCAGTATGCTGACTTTTTAGAAGCTCAACCAAAATTGCAGGTTTATCAACACTATTTTGACAAGCTTTTGCAAGGCAAGGAACACGTTCTTTCACAACGTGAAGAAGAATTATTAGCTGGAGCTGGGGAAATCTTTGGTTCGGCAAGTGAAACCTTCGCTATCTTGGACAATGCGGATATTGTGTTCCCTTATGTTCTTGACGATGATAGTAAGGAAGTTCAACTCTCTCATGGGACTTACACACGTTTGATGGAGTCTAAAAATCGTGAGGTGCGTCGTGGTGCCTATCAAGCCCTTTATGCAACTTATGAGCAATTCCAACACACCTATGCTAAAACTTTACAAACCAATGTTAAAGTACAAAACTACCGAGCCAAAGTTCGCAACTACAAGAGTGCTCGTCATGCAGCCCTCGCAGCAAATTTTGTTCCAGAAAGTGTTTATGACAATTTGGTAGCAGCAGTTCGCAAGCATTTGCCACTCTTGCATCGTTACCTTGAACTTCGTTCAAAGATTTTGGGAATTTCAGACCTTAAGATGTACGATGTCTACACACCGCTTTCATCTGTTGAATATAGTTTTACTTACGAGGAAGCTTTGAAAAAGGCCGAAGAAGCCTTGGCAGTCTTGGGTGAGGATTACTTGAGTCGTGTTAAACGTGCCTTCAGCGATCGTTGGATTGATGTTTACGAAAACCAAGGCAAGCGTTCAGGTGCCTACTCAGGTGGTTCTTATGATACCAATGCCTTTATGCTTCTTAACTGGCAGGACAATCTAGACAATCTCTTTACTCTTGTTCATGAAACAGGTCATAGTATGCACTCAAGCTATACTCGTGAAACTCAACCTTATGTTTACGGAGATTATTCTATCTTCTTGGCAGAGATTGCATCAACGACCAATGAAAATATCTTGACGGAGAAATTATTGGAAGAAGTGGAAGATGATGCAACGCGCTTTGCTATTCTCAATAACTTCCTAGATGGTTTCCGTGGAACAGTTTTCCGCCAAACTCAATTTGCTGAGTTTGAACACGCCATTCACCAAGCGGATCAAAATGGTGAAGTCTTGACAAGTGATTTCTTAAATAAACTCTACGCAGACTTGAACCAAGAGTATTATGGTTTGAGTAAGGAAGACAATCCTGAAATCCAATACGAGTGGGCACGCATTCCACACTTCTACTATAACTACTATGTATACCAATATTCAACAGGTTTTGCAGCAGCCTCAGCCTTGGCTGAAAAGATTGTGCATGGTAGTCAAGAAGACCGTGACCGCTATATCGACTACCTCAAGGCAGGTAAGTCTGACTATCCACTTAATGTCATGAGAAAAGCTGGTGTTGATATGGAGAAGGAAGACTATCTCAACGATGCTTTTGCAGTCTTCGAACGTCGCTTAAATGAGTTTGAAGCCCTTGTTGAAAAATTGGGATTGGCATAAGATGGTTGAATCGTATAGTAAAAATGCCAACCATAACATGCGTCGTCCTGTTGTCAAAGAAGAAATTGTGGACTTGATGCGTCAGCGCCAAAAGCAAGTCACAGGATCTTTGAAAGAATTGGAAGACTTTGCTCGCAAGGAAAATATTCCCATTATTCCTCATGAAACGGTTGCTTATTTCCGTTTTCTCATGGAAACCATGCGGCCTAAAAATATTCTGGAAATTGGGACGGCTATCGGTTTTTCAGCCCTCTTGATGGCTGAACATGCGCCAAATGCTAAGATTACAACCATTGACCGCAATCCAGAAATGATTGGATTTGCCAAGGAAAATTTCACCCAGTTTGACAGTCGCAAGCAAATTACGCTCCTAGAAGGAGATGCGGTAGATGTCTTATCTACCTTGACAGAGTCCTATGATTTCGTCTTTATGGATTCAGCCAAGTCTAAATACATCGTCTTTCTGCCAGAAATCCTCAAACATTTGGAAGTCGGTGGTGTGGTTGTCTTGGATGATATTTTTCAAGGTGGTGATGTTGCCAAGGACATTATGGAGGTTCGTCGTGGCCAGCGAACTATTTATCGAGGCCTTCAAAAATTATTTGATGCAACTTTAGACAATCCAGGACTCACTGCAACATTAGTACCTTTAGGGGACGGCATTCTCATGCTTCGTAAAAATGTAGCAGATATTCAATTACTTGACAGCGAATAATTTTCAGAAAAATTTAAGAAAATATAGTAAAATAGATAGGGTAACACTTATCTCAAAGGAGTAGACATGAAGAAAAAACTATTGGCAGGTGCCATTACACTATTATCAGTAGCAACTTTAGCAGCTTGTTCGAAAGGTTCAGAAGGGGCAGACCTTATCAGCATGAAAGGGGATGTCATCACAGAACATCAATTTTATGAGCAAGTGAAAATCAATCCTTCAGCCCAACAAGTCTTGTTGAACATGACCATCCAAAAAGTATTTGAGAAGCAATATGGCTCGGAGGTAGATGACAAAGAAATCGATGAAATCATTTCTGGAGAAGAAAAACAATATGGTGAGAATTACCAACGTGTCTTATCACAATCAGGTATGACTCTTGAAACACGTAAAGCACAAATTCGTACAAGTAAATTAGTTGAATTTGCAGTTAAAAAGGCTGCAGAAGCTGAATTAACTGATGAAGCCTATAAGAAAGCATTTGAGAACTATACTCCGGACGTAACTGCTCAAATTATTCGTTTTGATAATGAAGATAAGGCTAAAGAAATTCTTGAAAAAGCTAAGGCTAGTGATGCAGACTTTGCTCAATTAGCTAAAGATAACTCAACTGATGAGAAAACCAAAGCGAATGGTGGTGAAATCACTTTTGATTCAGCTTCAACAGAAGTACCAGATCAAGTTAAGAAAGCAGCTTTTGCCTTGGATGTTAATGGCATTTCTGATGTCATTACAGCTACTGGTACTCAAGCATACAGCAGTCAATATTACATTGTAAAACTCATTAAGAAAACAGAAAAGTCATCTAATATCGATGACTACAAAGAAAAATTGAAAACTGTTATCTTGACTCAAAAACAAAATGATGCATCATTTGTTCAAAGTATTGTCGGAAAAGAATTGCAGGCTGCCAACATCAAGGTTAAAGACCAAGCATTCCAAAATATCTTTACCCAATATATCGGTGGTGGAGATTCAAGCTCAAGCAGTTCTTCAAAAGAATAAAACAGAAAAGAGCCAAGCGCTCTTTTTCTTATGAGAAAATCTATTATCTTAAGGGTAAGAGTTTTTTTCTTTCGGAAAAAATGGTATAATAGCAATCAAAACTAGAAAATAAACGGAATTTGGGAATAATTTCTTTTGTTCTCATTAGATTGGTGATACTATGAAGATTAGTAAGAGGCACCTGTTAAACTATTCTATTCTAGTTCCTTACTTACTTTTATCTATTTTGGGCTTGATTGTAGTTTATTCTACAACCAGTGCCATTCTTATCGAAGAAGGTAAAAGTGCCCTCCAATTGGTTCGAAGTCAGGGAATGTTTTGGATACTTAGTTTAATATTGATTGCCTTGATATATAAGCTGAAACTGAATTTTTTAAGAAAAGAACGACTGCTATTTATTATTATGTTTGTTGAGCTGATTCTTTTGGCTCTGGCTCGCTTAATTGGTACGCCAGTCAATGGAGCCTATGGTTGGATTTCAGTAGGACCTTTGACCATTCAGCCAGCTGAGTATTTGAAGATTATCATCGTCTGGTACTTGGCCCAACGTTTCTCAAAACAACAGGATGAAATTGGGATTTACGATTTTCAAGTTTTAACTCAAAATCAATGGATTCCTCGTGCTTTTAATGATTGGCGCTTCGTCCTACTAGTCATGATAGGAAGTTTAGCTATTTTCCCAGATTTGGGGAATGCGACCATCCTAGCTCTGGTCGCCTTGATTATGTATACAGTTAGTGGAATTGCTCATCGTTGGTTTATAGCCTTTATCGGTGTATTATTTGGAGTTTCAGCCCTGTCCTTATCAGCTATTTCTATGATCGGGGTTGATAAGTTTTCAAAAGTTCCAGTATTTGGTTACGTTGCTAAGCGTTTCAGTGCCTACTTTAATCCCTTTGCCGATTTGGCAGGGTCAGGTCACCAACTTGCAAATTCCTACTTTGCCATGGTAAATGGTGGGTGGTTTGGTCTAGGCTTAGGAAATTCAATCGAAAAACGTGGTTATTTACCAGAGGCCCATACAGACTTTGTATTTTCAATTGTTATTGAAGAGTTTGGATTTGTGGGAGCCAGCTTGATTTTAGCACTTGTCTTTTTCCTGATTTTACGAATTATCCTAGTCGGTATTCGTGCTAAGAATCCCTTTAATTCCATGATGGCGATTGGGGTTGGGGGGATGATGCTGGTACAGGTATTTGTCAATATCGGTGGAATTTCTGGCATTATTCCTTCGACAGGAGTAACCTTCCCCTTCTTATCACAAGGAGGGAACAGTCTCCTAGTCTTGTCTGTAGCCATTGCTTTTGTCTTAAATATTGATGCAAGTGAAAAACGTGCCCAATTATATGAGGAGTTAGAAACTCACTCATCAAACTATATGTAGAGTTGATAGTGGAAAGGATTACCTATGTCTCTTCAAAAATTAGAAAACTATAGTAATAAAGCTGTCGTGCAAGAAGAAGTATTGATTTTAACAGAATTGTTAGAAGATATCACTAAAAATATGCTTGCCCCAGAGACTTTTGAAAAAATCATGCAGTTGAAGGAATTGTCAACTCAAGAAGATTATCAGGGCTTGAACCAATTGGTTACTAGTCTGACAAATGATGAAATGGCTTATATTTCACGCTATTTCTCTATCTTGCCTCTTTTGATTAATATTTCAGAAGACGTGGATTTAGCCTATGAAATCAACCATCAAAATAACATCGATCAAGATTATCTTGGGAAATTATCAGCAACGATCAAAATGGTTGCAGAAAAAGAAAATGCGGTTGAAATTCTAGAACATTTGAATGTTGTCCCTGTTTTGACTGCCCATCCAACACAAGTACAACGTAAGAGTATGTTGGATTTGACAAACCATATCCATACCCTTTTGCGTAAGTACCGTGATGTGAAATTAGGCTTGATTAATAAGGAAAAATGGCATAATGATCTCCGTCGTTACATTGAGATTATCATGCAAACAGACATGATTCGTGAAAAGAAATTGAAAGTAACCAATGAAATCACGAATGTTATGGAATACTACAATAGTTCATTCCTGAAGGCAGTTCCTCATTTGACTGCTGAGTACAAACGTCTGGCTAAAAAACATGGCTTGGAGTTGAAACATCCAAAACCAATTACCATGGGTATGTGGATTGGTGGAGACCGTGATGGGAATCCTTTTGTTACAGCAGACACCTTGAAACAATCTGCTATGACTCAGTGTGAAGTCATCATGAACTACTATGATGAAAAAATTTACCAACTTTATCGTGAGTTCTCTCTCTCAACCAGTATTGTCAATGTGAGCAAGCAAGTCAGAGAAATGGCTCGTCAGTCTAAGGATAATTCTATTTATCGTGAAAAAGAGCTATACCGTCGTGCCTTGTTTGATATTCAATCAAAAATCCAAGCGACAAAAGCTTATTTGATTGAGGATAAGGAAGTTGGAGCTCGCTATGAAACAGCTAATGATTTTTATAAGGATTTAATTACCATTCGTGATTCCCTCTTGGAAAACAAGGGTGAAGCACTGATTTCTGGTGATTTTGTTGAGCTGATTCAGGCAGTTGAAATTTTTGGCTTTTATTTGGCATCTATTGACATGCGTCAAGATTCTAGTGTTCATGAAGCTTGTGTGGCCGAACTCTTGAAATCAGCAGGTATTCATTCTCATTATAGCGAACTCAGTGAAGAAGAAAAATGCCAGCTTCTTTTGAAAGAATTGGAAGAAGATCCACGTATTCTTTCTGCCACTCACGTTGAAAAATCAGAGTTACTTGAAAAAGAATTAGCAATCTTTAAGGCTGCTCGTAAGTTGAAAGATAAGTTGGGAGATGATGTCATTCGTCAGACTATCATTTCACATGCAACCAGCGTATCAGACATGTTGGAATTGGCTATCTTGCTAAAAGAAGTAGGGTTAGTTGATAAAGAAAGAGCCCGGGTCCAAATTGTTCCTCTCTTTGAAACAATTGAGGATTTGGACCACTCAGAAGAAACCATGAGAGAATATCTTTCTCTTCCTCTGGCCAAGAAATGGATTGCTTCACGCAATAACTATCAAGAAATCATGTTGGGCTACTCTGACAGTAATAAAGATGGTGGTTACCTATCATCATGTTGGACCCTCTACAAGGCTCAACAACAATTGACTGCTATCGGAGATGAATTTGGCGTTAAGGTTACCTTCTTCCATGGTCGCGGTGGTACTGTCGGTCGTGGTGGTGGACCAACCTATGAAGCCATCACATCTCAACCGCTTAAGTCTATCAAAGATCGTATCCGCTTGACGGAGCAGGGTGAAGTAATTGGGAATAAATACGGTAATAAAGACGCAGCTTACTATAACCTTGAAATGTTAGTATCTGCAGCCATTAACCGTATGATTACTCAGAAGAAGAGTGATACCAATACCTCAAATCGTTATGAAGCTATTATGGACCAAGTAGTGGACCGTAGTTACGATATCTACCGTGATTTGGTCTTTGGTAATGATCATTTTTATGATTATTTCTTCGAGTCAAGTCCAATCAAGGCTATTTCAAGCTTTAACATTGGTTCACGTCCAGCCGCTCGTAAGACTATTACTGAAATCGGTGGTTTGCGAGCTATCCCTTGGGTATTCTCATGGTCGCAAAGTCGTGTCATGTTCCCTGGCTGGTATGGGGTTGGTTCAAGCTTCAAGGAATTTATCGATAAAAATCCAGAGAATATCGCTATCTTACGAGATATGTATCAAAACTGGCCTTTCTTCCAATCGCTTCTTTCAAATGTCGACATGGTCTTGTCAAAATCAAATATGAATATTGCTTTTGAATATGCCAAACTGTGTGAGGATGAAGAAGTCAAAGCAATCTATGAGACTATTCTAAATGAATGGCAAGTTACCAAGGAAGTCATCTTGGCTATCGAAGGATATGATGAACTCTTGGCTGAAAATCCATATCTAAAAGCAAGTTTGGATTACCGTATGCCTTACTTTAATATCCTCAACTATATCCAGTTGGAGTTGATTAAACGTCAACGTCGAGGAGAATTATCAAGCGATCAAGAAAAATTAATCCATACAACTATCAATGGAATTGCGACAGGATTGCGTAATTCAGGCTGATACCTATCAAACTTTCTCTTTTCTATAGGGGAAGTTTTTGAATCTTTCAAAAAAATGCTAAAAGAGTCTTGACAAGTAGTTGAAAAATGATATAATTTAACCATTCAGAAAAGTAATCATATAAACTTTTTAGAGAGTCTGTGGTAGCTGAAAACAGATAAGTGATGATGATGAAAATTGGGCTGAATGTTATTTAGAATTTGAAATCATAAAAATTCGGTGAGCACACCTTACAGTGCATCTCGTTATTGCGAGACAGAGCGATAGGGAAATTCCCTATAATTGAGGTGGTACCGCGCATCGACGTCCTCACACAAGTTTTTTTGTGTGAGGACTTTTTTGATGGAGGTTAGTATGGAAAGAAAACGATGGCGTCACTTGTTTATACTCAATGAAAATCAAAAAGCAAACTAGGAAGCTAGTCGCAAGCTGCTCAAAACACTGTTTTGAGGTTGTGGATAGAACTGATAGAGTCAGTACCATATACCTACGGTAAGGCGACGCTGACGTGGTTTGAAGAGATTTTCGAAGAGTATTATATAAGTGAAGTATTTTAAAAGAATGAAAAGGAGAAATAGAATGAAAAATAAACGTTTAATTGGAATTATCGCTGCATTAGCAGTTTTAGTAGCAGGAAGTTTGATTTACTCTTCAATGAATAAACCAGAAGCTAAAAATGAAAAGAAAGTTGCCAAAGTTGGTGTCCTTCAGTTTGTAAGCCATCCATCTCTTGACTTGATTTATAAGGGAATCCAAGATGGACTTGCAGAAGAAGGTTATAAAGATGATCAACTTAAAATCGATTTTATGAACTCAGAAGGTGACCAAAGTAAGGTTGCGACAATGAGTAAACAATTGGTTGCAAATGGGAATGACCTAGTAGTAGGGATTGCAACACCAGCTGCTCAAGGCTTGGCTAGTGCCACAAAAGACCTACCGGTTATCATGGCTGCTATTACAGACCCAATCGGTGCGAACTTGGTTAAAGATTTGAAAAAACCAGGTGGCAACATCACAGGGGTATCTGACCACAATCCAGCTCAACAACAAGTTGAACTCATCAAGGCTTTGACACCAAGTGTGAAAACAATCGGAGCTCTTTACTCAAGCAGCGAAGACAATTCAAAAACTCAGGTAGAAGAATTTAAGGCTTATGCTGAAAAAGCAGGTTTGACAGTAGAAACATTTGCAGTTCCTTCAACAAATGAAATTGCTTCAACAGTTAACGTTATGACTAGCAAGGTTGATGCTATCTGGGTTCCAATCGATAACACTATTGCTTCAGCCTTCTCAACTGTTGTATCAAGCAACCAATCAGCTAAAAAACCAATCTACCCAAGCGCAACTGCCATGGTAGAAGCAGGTGGTTTGGCATCCGTTGTAGTTGATCAACATGATCTCGGTGTGGCAACAGGTAAAATGATTGCACAAGTTTTGAAAGGTGCAAAACCAGCTGATACTCCAGTCAATGTATTTTCAACTGGTAAGTCAGTAATTAACAAAAAATTGGCACAAGAATTAGGTGTTACGATTCCTGAATCTGTTCTAAAAGAAGCAGGACAAGTGATTGAATAATCTAGAATGGAGGAGTTGGGGACATCTCCTCCAATTTTTTACAATAGAAATCATATAGAAAAGGTTAAGAAACAGATGATATTATCTATTATTTCTCAAGGATTTGTCTGGGCTATTCTAGGTCTGGGAATCTTTATGACATTTAGGATTTTGAACTTTCCAGATATGACGGCAGAAGGTTCCTTCCCTCTTGGGGGAGCTGTTGCTGTCACTTTGATAACAAGGGGCGTGAATCCCTTTTTAGCGACACTTGTTGCTGTTGGGGCAGGTTGTTTGGCTGGTATGGCAGCAGGACTTCTTTATACAAAAGGGAAGATCCCAACTTTGCTCTCAGGGATTTTGGTGATGACTTCCTGTCACTCTATCATGCTCTTGATTATGGGACGTGCGAATTTAGGCCTGCTTGGAACCAAGCAAATACAGGATGTTTTGCCTTTTGATTCAGATTTGAATCAACTCTTGACAGGTCTCATCTTTGTAAGTCTTGTCATTGCTCTCATGCTCTTTTTCTTGGACACTAAACTCGGACAAGCCTATATTGCTACAGGTGATAATCCTGATATGGCTAGAAGTTTCGGGATTCATACTGGACGCATGGAGCTCATGGGATTGGTCTTATCAAATGGTGTGATTGCCCTTGCAGGGGCTCTCATTGCCCAGCAAGAAGGGTATGCTGATGTATCTCGAGGAATCGGGGTTATCGTTGTAGGTCTTGCAAGTTTGATTATTGGAGAAGTTATCTTCAAGAGTTTGAGCTTGGCAGAGCGTCTGGTTGCCATCGTTGTAGGTTCTATCGCTTATCAATTCTTAGTGTGGGCGGTTATCGCTCTTGGTTTTAATACAAGTTACCTTCGTTTATACAGTGCCTTGATCTTAGCAGTCTGCCTCATGATTCCAACATTTAAGCAAACAATCTTGAAAGGAGCCAAGTTAAGCAAATGACAGCAATTGTAGAATTAAAAAATGCAACCAAAGTTGTTAAAAATGGCTTTGATGAAGAAAAGATTATTTTAAATGATGTTTCCTTAGAAATTTTTGAACAGGACTTTATCACGATTTTAGGTGGAAATGGTGCTGGGAAATCGACCCTCTTTAACACTATTGCAGGAACCTTATCCTTAACCAGTGGAACCATCCGTATTTTAGGTGAAGATGTAACCAAGTTTTCACCAGAGAAGCGGGCTAAGTATCTGTCTCGAGTCTTCCAAGATCCCAAGATGGGGACAGCTCCTCGTATGACAGTGGCAGAGAATCTCTTGATTGCCAAATTTCGTGGTGAAAAGCGTGGACTATTTCCACGACGCTTGACTAGCTATAAGGATGAGTTTCAGGCAACTATTGAAAAAGTGGGAAACGGTCTTGAGAAACACTTGAATACACCGATTGAGTTCTTATCAGGTGGACAAAGACAGGCTTTGAGTCTCTTGATGGCAACCTTGAAGCGTCCTGAATTACTCTTGTTAGACGAGCATACTGCAGCCCTTGATCCAAAGACCAGTGTGGCCTTGATGGAATTGACGGATGAGTTTGTCAAGAAAGATCAGCTGACAGCGCTTATGATTACCCACCATATGGAAGATGCTCTCAAATATGGCAATCGCTTGATTGTCATGAAAGAAGGACGAATTATCCAAGATTTGAACCAAGAAGATAAAGCAAAAATGAAAATCTCTGATTATTATCAACTCTTTGAATAAAGTAGGGAAAATGAGTGAAATGGTTTACTTTTTTTCTGAAATAAAGTATACTATATAAAGTAAACTATGATAACATGGAGGTATTGTGTATGGTTGACAAACAAGTCATTGAAGAAATCAAAAACAATGCCAACATTGTGGAAGTCATAGGAGATGTGATTTCTTTACAAAAGGCAGGACGGAACTTTCTAGGGCTCTGTCCTTTTCATGGTGAAAAAACACCTTCTTTCAACGTTGTTGAGGATAAGCAGTTTTACCACTGTTTTGGTTGTGGTCGCTCAGGTGATGTCTTTAAATTCATCGAGGAGTACCAAGGGGTTCCCTTTATGGAGGCTGTCCAAATCTTAGGTCAGCTTGTCGGGATAGAGGTGGAAAAACCGCTTTATAGTGAACAGAAGCCAGCTTCACCCCACCAAGCTCTTTATGATATGCACGAAGATGCTGCCAAATTTTATCATGCTATTCTCACGACAACGACCATGGGGGAAGAGGCCAGAAACTACCTTTATCAGCGTGGTTTGACAGATGAAGTGCTCAAGCATTTTCGGATTGGTTTAGCACCTCCAGAACGCAACTATCTTCATCAACGTTTGTCTGGTCAGTATCGTGATGAGGATTTCCTAGATTCAGGACTGTTTTATCTCTCTGATGCTAATCAATTTGTAGATACCTTTCACAATCGTATTATGTTTCCCCTGACAAATGACCAGGGAAAGGTTATTGCCTTCTCAGGTCGTATCTGGCAGAAAACGGATTCACAAACTTCTAAGTATAAAAATAGCCGATCGACTGCAATTTTTAACAAAAGTTACGAATTATATCATATGGATAGGGCAAAAAAATCTTCTGGAAAAGCCAGTGAGATTTACCTGATGGAAGGATTCATGGATGTCATTGCAGCCTATCGGGCTGGAATCGAAAACGCTGTCGCATCTATGGGAACAGCCTTGAGTCGTGAGCATGTTGAGCATCTGAAAAGGCTAACGAAGAAGTTGGTTCTTGTTTACGATGGCGATAAGGCTGGGCAAGCTGCGACATTGAAAGCGCTGGATGAAATTGGTGATATGCCTGTGCAAATCGTTAGCATGCCTGATAACTTGGATCCAGATGAATATCTACAAAAAAACGGACCAGATGACTTGGCCTATCTATTAACAAAAACTCGTATTAGTCCGATTGAGTTTTACATTCACCAGTATAAGCCTGAAAATAGTGAAAATCTGCAAGCTCAGATTGAGTTTATTGAAAAAATAGCTCCCTTGATTGTTCAAGAAAAGTCTATCACTGCTCAAAACAGCTATATTCATATTTTAGCTGACAGTTTGGCGTCCTTTGATTACGTCCAGATTGAGCAGATTGTGAATGAGAGTCGTCAGGCGCAAAGGCAGAATCGTATGGAAGGAATTTCCAGACTGACGCCAATCACTATGCCTGTCACCAAGCAGTTATCGGTTATTATGAGGGCAGAAGCCCATCTACTTTATCGAATGATGGAATCCCCTCTTGTTTTGAACGATTACCGCTTGCGAGAAGACTTTGCATTTGATACACCTGAATTTCAGGTCTTATATGACTTGCTTGGCCAGTATGGCAATCTTCCTCCGGAAGTTCTAGCAGAACAGACAGAGGAAGTTGAGAGAGCTTGGTACCAAGTTTTAGCTCAGGATTTACCTGCTGAGATGTCTCCGCAGGAACTAAGTGAAGTAGAAATGACTCGAAACAAGGCTCTCTTGAATCAGGACAATATGAGAATCAAAAAGAAGGTGCAGGAAGCGAGCCATGTAGGAGATACAGACACAGCCTTAGAAGAATTGGAACGTTTAATTTCCCAAAAGAGAAGAATGGAGTAATAATGGCAACAAAACAAAAAGAAGTAACAACATTTGACGTACAAGTAGCAGAATTTATCCGTAATCATAAACAAAAAGGGACAGCAACTGATGATGAAATCAATGCTAGTCTAGTTATTCCTTTTACCTTGGATGCTGATGGGATTGAAGATCTCTTGCAACGAATTCAGGATGCAGGAATTTCTATCACAGATAACGAAGGGAATCCAAGTGCGCGTGTTCTTAGTGCTGAAGAAGAACCAGAACTTAGTGATGAGGACTTGATTGGTTCAACTTCGGCTAAGGTTAATGACCCTGTCCGTATGTACTTAAAAGAAATCGGGGTCGTTCCTCTCTTGACCAATGAAGAGGAAAAAGAATTGGCGCTGGCTGTTGAAGCGGGTGATATCGAAGCCAAACAACGTCTTGCGGAAGCCAACCTTCGTTTGGTTGTTTCGATTGCCAAACGCTATGTCGGCCGGGGTATGCAGTTCCTTGACCTGATTCAAGAGGGGAATATGGGCTTGATGAAAGCAGTTGATAAGTTTGATTATTCTAAAGGATTCAAGTTCTCAACTTACGCAACTTGGTGGATTCGTCAGGCGATCACTCGTGCAATCGCTGATCAAGCTCGTACCATCCGTATCCCAGTCCACATGGTTGAAACCATCAATAAATTGGTTCGTGAACAGCGTAATCTTCTTCAAGAATTAGGACAAGATCCAACACCAGAACAAATCGCTGAACGTATGGATATGACCCCTGACAAGGTTCGTGAAATCTTGAAGATTGCCCAAGAACCAGTATCTCTTGAAACTCCTATCGGTGAAGAGGATGATAGCCACCTTGGGGACTTTATCGAAGATGAAGTGATTGAAAATCCAGTGGACTATACAACTCGTATCGTCTTGCGTGAGCAGTTGGATGAGGTCTTGGATACTCTTACAGACCGTGAAGAAAATGTTTTGCGTCTGCGTTTTGGGCTAGATGATGGTAAAATGCGTACCCTTGAAGATGTGGGTAAAGTCTTTAACGTGACTCGCGAACGTATCCGTCAGATTGAAGCTAAAGCTTTGAGAAAACTACGCCAACCAAGTCGCAGCAAACCGCTTCGTGATTTTATTGAAGACTAAGAGTGAGGATGAATATGGCTTATACAGAAGAGCAAATTGAAAATATCAAAACACGAATTTTAACAGCCTTGGAAGAAGTCATCGACCCTGAGTTGGGAATCGATATTGTTAATCTTGGCTTGATTTATGAGATTCGTTTTGACGGTGACACAGGGCAAACAGAGATTGATATGACTTTGACAACCATGGGTTGTCCCCTAGCCGACCTTTTGACAGACCAGATTTATGATGCTATGACAGAGGTTCCCGAAGTGACTGATACTGAGGTCAAATTAGTTTGGTATCCAGCCTGGACTGTTGAAAAAATGAGTCGCTATGCACGCATTGCCCTAGGCATTAAGTAAACATATAAAACATGTGAGAGATTATTGGAAAAGCGAGGAAATTTCCCCTCTTTTCCCTAGTCTCTCCTTTCTTTTGCTGATTTTATTCAAAGAAAATGATATAATAGTAGTTATGGAAAAAAAGAAATTACGCATCAATATGTTAAGTTCAAGTGAGAAAGTAGCAGGACAAGGAGTTTCAGGTGCCTACCGTGAATTAGTTCGTCTTCTTAACCGTGATGCCAAGGACCAATTGATTGTTACAGAAAATCTTCCAATAGAGGCAGATGTGACTCACTTTCATACAATTGATTTCCCCTATTATTTATCAACATTCCAAAAGAAACGCTCAGGAAGGAAAATTGGCTATGTGCATTTCTTGCCTGATACACTTGAGGGGAGTTTGAAAATTCCATTTTTCTTAAAGGGAATTGTGAAACGCTATGTATTTTCTTTTTACAACCGGATGGAGCACTTGGTTGTGGTCAATCCGATGTTTATTGAGGATTTGGTGGCAGCTGGTATTCCACGTGAAAAAGTGACTTATATTCCTAACTTTGTCAATAAGGAAAAATGGCATCCTCTTCCACAGGAAGAGGTAGCGAGACTTCGTACAGAGCTAGGTCTTAGTGACAATCAGTTTATCGTAGTAGGTGCTGGTCAAGTTCAGAAACGCAAAGGGATTGATGACTTTATCCGTCTGGCTGAGGAATTGCCTCATATTACCTTTATCTGGGCTGGTGGTTTCTCTTTTGGTGGTATGACAGATGGTTATGAACGCTACAAGAAAATGATGGATAATCCACCCAAAAATTTGATGTTTCCAGGTATTGTGCCGCCAGAACGGATGCGCGAATTGTATGCCCTAGCGGATCTATTCTTGTTGCCTAGTTACAATGAGCTCTTTCCTATGACGATTTTAGAGGCTGCTAGTTGTGAGGCTCCTATCATGTTACGTGATTTGGATCTTTATAAGGTGATTTTAGAGGGAAATTATCGAGCAACAGCAGATAGAGAAGAGATGAAAGAAGCTATTTTGGAATATCAAGCAAATCCTGCTGCCTTAAAAGAACTCAAAGAAAAAGCTAAGAATATTTCTAGGGAGTATTCAGAAGAGCATCTGTTACAAATCTGGTTGGACTTTTATGAGAAACAAGCCGCTTTAGGGAGAAAGTAAAAAGTGAGGTAATCTATGCGAATTGGTTTATTTACAGATACCTATTTTCCTCAGGTTTCTGGTGTTGCGACCAGTATTCGAACCTTGAAAACAGAACTTGAAAAGCAGGGGCATGCTGTTTTTATCTTTACTACGACAGATAAGGATGTCAATCGCTACGAAGATTGGCAAATCATCCGTATTCCAAGTGTTCCTTTCTTTGCTTTTAAGGATCGTCGCTTTGCCTACCGAGGTTTTAGCAAGGCGCTTGAAATTGCCAAACAGTATCAGCTAGATATTATCCATACTCAGACAGAATTTTCTCTTGGTTTGTTGGGGATTTGGATTGCGCGTGAATTGAAAATCCCAGTCATCCATACCTATCACACCCAATACGAAGACTACGTGCATTATATTGCCAAGGGGATGTTGATTCGTCCTAGTATGGTCAAGTATCTGGTTAGAGGTTTCTTGCATGATGTGGATAGGGTGATTTGCCCGAGTGAGATTGTCCGTGACTTGCTATCTGACTATAAGGTTAAGGTTGAAAAAAGGGTCATTCCAACTGGGATTGAATTAGCCAAGTTTGAGCGTCCGGAAATCAAGCAAGAAAATCTAAAAGAACTGCGTAGTAAATTAGGAATTCAAGATGATGAACAGATGTTGCTGAGTCTTTCCAGAATTTCCTATGAAAAAAATATTCAAGCAGTATTAGCAGCTTTTGCAGAAGTTCTGAAAGAGGAAGACAAGGTTAAACTGGTAGTTGCTGGGGATGGGCCTTATCTGAATGACCTCAAAGAGCAAGCTCAGAAACTAGAGATTCAAGACTCAGTTATCTTTACAGGAATGATTGCTCCTAGTGAAACGGCTCTTTACTACAAGGCGGCGGATTTCTTTATCTCGGCATCGACAAGTGAGACGCAAGGTTTGACATACTTGGAAAGCTTGGCCAGTGGAACGCCTGTCATTGCTCACGGAAATCCTTATCTGGATAATCTTATCAATGACAAGATGTTTGGAACCTTGTACTACGGTGAACATGATTTGGCTGGGGCTATTTTAGAAGCCCTGATTGCAACGCCAGACATGAATGAGTATACCTTATCAGCTAAATTATACGAGATTTCAGCCGAGAATTTTGGGAAACGAGTGCATGAATTTTATCTGGATGCTATTATTTCAAATAATTTCCAGAAAGATTTATCTAAAGATGATACGGTCAGTCAGCGTATCTTTAAGACAGTTTTGTATCTTCCACAACAGGTGGTTGCTGTACCGGTAAAAGGCTCTAGACGGATGCTAAAAGCGTCGAAAACACAGCTGATTAGCATGAGAGATTATTTGACAGACCGTGAAGAATAGAAAGAGGACAAGTTATGAATAAACGATTAATGAGAAGCGGCCGTGACCAAAAGATTGCGGGTGTTTGTGCTGGGGTGGCCAATTATCTAGATATGGATCCTACTATCGTTCGCGTTATTTGGGGTGTCCTTGCTTTTTGTTACGGAGTTGGAATTGTAGCCTATATCATTTTATGGATTATTGCGCCCGTAGCAAGTGACTATTGAAAACTAGCTGAATTCATGCTAAGATAATAGAAAATAGAATGTAACGAAGGAGATAAAAATGGCATTTGGAGATAATGGAAAACGTAAAAAAACGATGTTTGAGAAATTAACCTTGCTTATCGTGCTTATCATGTTAGTAGCAAGTATTTTGGGTATTTTTGCAACTGCAATTGGTGCCCTCAGTAATCTATAAAAAGATTCAAGAAAATTTTGTGACTGGGATTTCCCAGCCCTTTTTTAAAGTGAGAAGAAAAAATGAGTATGTTTTTAGATACAGCTAAGATCAAGGTCAAGGCTGGTAATGGTGGCGATGGCATGGTTGCCTTTCGCCGTGAAAAATATGTCCCTAATGGCGGTCCTTGGGGTGGTGACGGTGGTCGTGGAGGAAATGTGGTCTTCGTTGTAGACGAAGGGCTACGTACCTTGATGGATTTCCGCTACAATCGCCATTTCAAGGCTGAGTCTGGTGAAAAAGGAATGACCAAAGGGATGCATGGTCGTGGTGCTGAGGACCTTAGAGTTCGAGTACCACAAGGTACGACTGTGCGTGATGCAGAGACTGGCAAGGTCTTGACAGATTTGATTGAACACGGTCAAGAATTTATCGTTGCCCACGGTGGTCGCGGTGGACGTGGAAATATTCGATTTGCGACACCAAAAAATCCTGCACCGGAAATCTCTGAAAATGGAGAACCAGGTCAGGAACGTGAGTTACAATTGGAACTAAAAATCTTGGCTGATGTTGGTTTAGTTGGATTCCCATCTGTTGGGAAATCAACCCTTTTAAGTGTTATCACATCTGCTAAACCTAAAATTGGTGCCTACCATTTTACGACTATTGTGCCAAATCTTGGTATGGTTCGTACCCAATCAGGTGACTCCTTTGCAGTAGCTGATTTACCAGGTTTGATTGAAGGGGCTAGTCAAGGTGTTGGTTTGGGAACTCAGTTTCTCCGTCACATTGAGCGTACCCGTGTTATCCTTCATATTATTGATATGTCAGCTAGTGAAGGACGTGATCCTTATGAGGATTATCTTGCCATTAACAAGGAGCTGGAGTCATACAATCTTCGCCTCATGGAGCGTCCACAGATTATTGTAGCCAATAAGATGGATATGCCTGAGAGTCAGGAAAATCTTGAAGAATTTAAGAAAAAATTAGCTGAAAACTACGATGAATTTGAAGACTTACCAGCTATTTTCCCAATTTCTGGATTGACCAAGCAAGGTCTGGCTACTCTATTGGATGCTACAGCTGAATTGCTAGATAAGACACCAGAATTCTTGCTCTACGATGAGTCAGATATGGAAGAAGAAGCTTACTATGGATTTGATGAGGAAGAGAAGGCCTTTGAAATTAGTCGTGATGACGATGCGACATGGGTGCTTTCTGGTGAAAAACTGATGAAGCTCTTTAATATGACCAACTTTGATCGTGACGAATCAGTCATGAAATTTGCCCGCCAACTTCGTGGTATGGGAGTTGATGAAGCCCTTCGTGCGCGTGGTGCTAAAGATGGTGATTTGGTCCGCATTGGTAAATTTGAGTTTGAATTTGTAGACTAGGAGACTGGTATGGGAGATAAACCGATATCTTTCCGAGATGCGGATGGTAATTTTGTTTCCGCTGCAGATGTTTGGAATGAACAGAAATTGGAAGCACTATTTAATCGTCTCAATCCAAATCGTGCCCTGAGATTGGCACGAACTAAAAAAGACAATCCATCTCAGTAAAATAGATAAAAAGATTCCGTGCCAGATCAGACACGGAATTTTTTTATTCTTCAAAGAAAAATGGTGGAGCGAATTTTTTCAGTTCTTCAAAGCATTTTTGAGCAGCTTCTGCATCTTCGCAGATGACGAGACAGACATCATCGCCACAGAGGGTAGCAATAGCATCAGGGAAGCTCAAGGCATCAATGATAGAACCAAAGGATTGAGCAAGTCCAGGAAGGGTTTTTAGTAGGACTTGGTGTTGAACTGGACGCATCAAGACAAGAGCATCTTCCATGTAAATTTCGAGACGTTTTTCCCATTTTGAGATAGAACCTGTATTGAGCACGTAGTAAGAGTTGTCTTCTTCTCGTACTTTTGAGAGGTTCATGCTTTTAATATCTCTCGAAAGTGTAGCTTGTGTAACTTGAATATCATTATCGGCAAGAAGAGCTTGTAGCTCAGCTTGAGTATGAATCTTGTTTTTCGTTACAAGAGCTCGTATGAGTTGGTGTCGGTGTTCAGATTTATTCATAAAATATTACTCCTTGTACTAGGTACAGAAAGCGTGGACTGAACGAAATCGTCAGTCGGGTGGTAAGCGGTATTGTCACGTATGATGATTTCAAATTCAGTAGTATAGGACTAAACGGAGAGTATCTCCTTCTTTTAACTTGTCACTAGTTGGGTGGAGATGAATTGGCTATCTATCCGTTTATTTACATTGGTGTCCTCTACTAACAGTAAATCATTCAATTAGGTTAGCCTTTTGTCACGGCTTGTTGTGAATTTATTCTAAATGTCAATTCACAGAGATTGACCAACATGTAGTGTGGTAGCGAGTATTATTAATGAGTACACATGTTGGTTAGGGTCTTAGTATCTTTTGTCCAAAATTCCGTTTTAGACATGTCATAGGCCTAGACCAGGATTGAATTTGATACTAAGTTTATGTGTAGTTTAACAGTTCAAGTGGAAATAGTTTCATCTTGAAAGTCTGATATTATACCTTTTGACAAGGTAGGATAAGAGTAGACTGTTCAAGATCAACAGTCAGCTGGTATGCGGTATTGTCACGAATTGTGATTTCAAAGTCAGTAGTATAGAGGACTAAACGAAGAGTATCACCATCTTTTAACTTGTAAATAGTCGGTTGCAGTTCAAACTGGATATCCATCCATTCATCTGCAGTAATATTCTCTACCAACAGTAAATCATTTCTATTTTGTAAATTGAGATAGCCTTTTGTCACGACTCGTTGCGCATTTTCACGAAATGGCAATTCACAGAGATTTTCCAACATGTGGTAGCGACCGTTGTCAATGGTTCTAGCACTTAAAACAGCTGGATAAGGTTGTAGATATTTCTTTTGTCCATGTTCCAGTAGTTGGGCTGATAAGAGCCCCTTGTTTGTACTGGACTTGATACGCAGATTGAGCTGAGCGCGACCGTTCAGGTGGAGATCCTTGGTTACAGGAAGGTCAATAGTAATTTGATTGGCTTTCCCTTGATAGAGGTCTGTATTAAAGGTCTGGTATGTTTTACCATAGCGCCCAAAATCCTTATCTGGGTACTGGTTTTGAATGACTTGCTCTTCTTGACCAAGTGAGAAAGTTTCTGAGATTTCCTGATTACCAAAATCATCAAGAGTCTGCCAAGTCTGAGGAGCTGTATTGTCCTGCCAGATAACGGTCGGAAGTTGGAAATTTGTATCTTGTCTCAATAATTTCTTAGTCAATAAGGCATTCATGGATTCGCGGAAATCAATGGATTGCCAGTTGTTCATATAAACATGGGCACCATTATGGAAAAAGAGATGCTTATTGATATGAGATGGAAGAGCATGGAACATCTGGTAAACATGAAGTGGTTTGACATTCCAATCCTGAGACCCATGGGTAAAGACAACCTCTGCTTTTACCTTATGGGCATTGAGTAGATAATTACGGTCATGCCAAAACTGATTGTAGTCGCCAGACTTGCGATCCAGTTGCTCTTTTACTTTTTCTAAGTCAGCTTGGTGAGCTTCGTTGCCACGGATATAGTCGCATGCCAAGAGATTACGAGAATAGGTTAACTCAGCAAGGGAATCAAAGTCCTCACCTGGGTAACCACCTGGGCTAGTTACCAGACCGTTTTCACGGTAGTAGTTGTACCACGAAGAAATACCAGCCTCGGCAATAATAACCTCTAAACCATCTACACCTGTAGTCGCAAGACCATTGGACATGGTACCTAGATAGGAAAGTCCAGTTGTAGCTACTTTTCCGTTTGACCAGTCAGCCTTGACTTGACGTTGGCGCGTGTGGTCGGTAAAGGCACGGCAATGGCCATTGAGCCAGTCGATGACATTTTTATAAGCCTCGATTTGCTGGTAGTCCCCATTAGTCATGAAACCAGTAGAGTCTTTGGTACCGACACCTGAGACATAGAGATTAGCAAAACCTCGTGGAAGGAAGTAGTCGTTGAGTGTATAGCTAGCGTTGATGTGCGTTAGCTTTTCCTCAGCTTCTGACACAAGCTCAGCTTGACCTTGGGGTTGGACGAGATTGAGTTGAGGTTCTTCAAGCTCAATCTTGTGAGCAGGTTTGACCTCAAGTTCACCCTCCATCTTGTAGAGGGCCTTATCACTAGCCTTGTCATTGGTTCCCTGATGGTAGGGGCTGGCTGTCATGATAGCAGGGATTTTTCCATCATAACGAGGACGAATAATGCTGACCTTGACTAGGTTTGGAAGTCCTTCGCGGTCAGTATCGACACGAGACTCAACGTAAACGACTTCTCGAATGACATCATGGCTAGAAAAAGTAGCCAAACTCTTGCCATTAAAGTAGTGATAGTCATTATCCTCAGGAATTAGCCCGTCACTGACAAGTTGGTCGATAAGAGTGTTCCCTTTTTTAGTGCGAGTATTGAGCAACTGATAGAGATTTTCAATCAAGTCACCATATACAATGGGAAATCCAGTCTCTTTACGAAAAACTTCACTATCTTCAAAGTCAACCAAGTAAGAAAAACCTAAGAGTTGAAAGGCTACAGTATAGAAAATATCTGCAGTCAGTTCTTTGTCTGACTGAAAAAATGTTAGTAAGTCAGTTTCTTGGTCAACTGCTAAACTGGATAGAGGATAGGAGCTGTTTTTAAAATTAAAAAAGAAACGAATAAGAAACGCTTCAAGCATTTTTTTATTTGTGATGTTGACTGGTAAATCAAATCCATACTTTTTTAATTCAAAGATAATTGTATCTCTAGGTAGCGCTAAATAGCTGAATTGATTAAAACGCATAAGACCTCCTATTTATGAAATATATTACAGTTATTATATCAAAAAACAGAGAGAAAAGAAACTATAAAAATTAATAGAAACTATAATAAATAAAAATAAGTATTTATAAAATAAACATGTGAAATGATAAGCTTAAATACAAAAATATTAGTGGTGCTGTTGTAAATCAGGCAAGGATTGTCTAATTAACTATGATTTGAGCTATTAGATATTAAAGCATCAGTAATAGTAATAGAAATTTTAAGAAAATGGTATAATATAGTGAGAACGATAGAGGAGAAGTGTAAATTGATCGCACAACTAGATACAAAAACAGTCTATAGTTTTATGGAGAGTGTCATTTCAATCGACAAGTATGTGAGAGTAGCAAAAGACTATGGCTACACTCATCTGGCTATGATGGATATTGACAATCTTTACGGGGCTTTCGATTTTCTAGAGGTTACAAAAAAATACGGCATTCATCCTTTGTTAGGGCTTGAAATGAATGTGCTTGTAGATGATAAGGATGTGAATTTGCGCTTTTTAGCTTTATCTAGTGTGGGCTATCAGCAGTTGATGAAACTATCAACAGCCAAGATGCAGGGGGAGAAAAGTTGGTCAGTTCTATCTCAGTATCTGGAGGATGTTGCGGTAATTTTGCCTTATTTTGCAGAGCTTGAGTCGCTCAATATAGGCTGTGATTACTATATAGGGGTTTACCCAGAGACACTGGCCAGCGAATTTCATCATCCAATTTTGCCTATTTATCGGGTCAATACATTTGAAAGTAAGGATAGAGAGGTTCTTCAAGTATTAACAGCGATTAAAGAAAATCTACCGCTCAGAGAAGTTCCTTTGCTTTCGAAACAAGATGTTTTTATGTCAGCAAGTTCTTTAGAGAAACTATTCCAAGAGCGTTTTCCTCAGGCCTTGGAAAACTTAGAAAAGCTTATTTCAGGTATTTCTTATGACTTGGATACTAGTCTGAAACTGCCTCGCTTTAATCCTGCTAGACCAGCAGTAGAAGAATTAAGAGAACGTGCTGAATTGGGGCTTGCTCAGAAGGGGTTAACTGGTAAAGAATATCAAGACCGTCTAGACCAAGAATTGGCTGTTATTCATGATATGGGCTTTGATGATTATTTCTTGGTTGTTTGGGATTTATTGCGTTTTGGACGTTCGAATGGCTATTATATGGGAATGGGACGAGGTTCCGCAGTTGGTAGCTTGGTTTCCTATGCTCTAGACATTACAGGGATTGACCCAGTTCAGAAAAATCTGATTTTTGAACGTTTCCTCAATCGTGAACGCTATACCATGCCTGATATTGATATTGATATTCCTGATATTTATCGTCCAGATTTTATCAGATATGTTGGTAATAAATATGGTAGTAAACATGCAGCTCAAATCGTTACCTTTTCTACTTTTGGTGCTAAGCAAGCTCTGCGAGATGTTTTAAAACGTTTTGGTGTGCCAGAGTATGAATTATCTGCAATTACCAAGAAAATTAGTTTTCGTGATAATCTCAAGTCGGCCTATGAGGGTAATCTTCAGTTTCGTCAGCAAATCAATAGTAAGCTAGAATATCAAAAAGCCTTTGAAATTGCTTGCAGGATAGAGGGCTATCCAAGACAAACCTCTGTCCATGCGGCTGGTGTTGTAATCAGTGACCAAGACTTAACCAACTACATCCCTCTAAAGCATGGCGACGAAATTCCGCTGACTCAGTATGATGCTCATGGAGTTGAATCTAGCGGGCTATTGAAAATGGACTTTCTGGGACTGCGAAATTTGACCTTTGTCCAGAAGATGCAAAAATTGCTTGCTGAATCAGAAGGTATTCACCTTAAAATTGAAGAAATTGATTTGGAAGACAAAGAAACGTTAGCTTTATTTGCCTCTGGCAATACAAAAGGTATCTTTCAATTTGAGCAACCTGGTGCCATTCGCTTGCTCAAACGTGTGCAACCAGTCTGTTTTGAAGATGTCGTAGCAACTACTTCTCTAAATCGACCAGGTGCCAGTGACTACATCAATAATTTTGTGGCAAGAAAGCATGGGCAGGAAGAAGTGACTGTTCTGGATCCAGTACTGGAGGATATTTTGGCTCCAACCTACGGCATCATGCTCTATCAGGAGCAGGTTATGCAGGTTGCTCAGAGATTTGCTGGATTTAGCCTCGGAAAAGCCGATATTTTACGTCGGGCTATGGGGAAAAAAGATGCCTTTGCCATGCATGAAATGAGGGAATCCTTTATTCAAGGATCATTAGATACTGGTCATACTAGGGAAAAGGCAGAGCAGGTCTTTGATGTTATGGAGAAGTTTGCAGGTTATGGATTTAACCGATCTCACGCCTATGCATACTCAGCCTTGGCCTTCCAGTTGGCCTATTTCAAAACGCATTATCCAGCCATTTTTTATCAGGTCATGCTGAATTCTGTCAACAGTGATTATGTAACAGACGCTCTTGAAGCAGGCTTTGAAGTAGCACCTCTGTCCATTAATACCATTCCTTATCATGATAAAATTGCCAACAAGTCCATCTATCTAGGTCTGAAGTCGATTAAGGGAGTCAGCAAGGATTTGGCGCTTTGGATTATTGAAAATAGACCCTATTCGAGCATTGAAGATTTTATAGCTAAATTACCTGAGAATTATCTGAAACTTCCTCTGCTAGAACCTTTGGTAAAAGTTGGTCTTTTCGATTCATTTGAAAAAAATCGCCAAAAAGTATTTAATAATTTAGGTAATCTATTTGAATTTGTGAAAGAGTTAGGAAGCTTATTTGGAGAGAGCATTTATAGTTGGCAAGGTTTGGAGGACTGGACGGAGCAAGAAAAATTCTATATGGAACAAGAGCTTCTAGGGGTAGGAGTTAGCAAACATCCCTTACAAGCTATTGCAAGTAAGGCTATCTACCCAATTACACCAATCGGAAATTTGTCAGAAAATAGTCACGCCATTGTATTGGTTGAAATTCAGAAAATAAAAGTGATTCGGACCAAAAAGGGTGAAAACATGGCATTCTTACAGGTAGATGATAGTAAGAAAAAATTGGATGTTACCCTCTTCTCAGACTTATATCGACAGATTGGGCAGGAATTGAAAGAAGGAGCTTTCTACTATATAAGAGGAAAAATTCAGTTACGAGATGACCGTCTGCAAATGATTGCACAAGAAATAAGAGCAGCAGTGGCTGAACGCTTTTGGATACAGGTAAAAAATCATGAATCGGATCAAGAAATTTCGAGAATTTTAGACCAGTATAAAGGCCCAATCCCAGTCATCATCAGGTATGAAGAGGAACAGAGAACGATTGTTTCTCCCCATCATTTTGTGACTAAATCCACTGAATTAGAAGAGAAATTAGGTGGAATCGTTATGAAAACGATTTATCGCTAAAATTACGGAAAATAGAAGAATTTTCCATTTAAATGTGATATAATCAGTAAGAATGTTAAAAGAAAAAGGAGCATAACCAATATGAAACGTATTGCTGTTTTGACTAGTGGTGGAGACGCCCCTGGTATGAACGCTGCTATCCGTGCAGTTGTTCGTCAAGCAATTTCAGAAGGAATGGAAGTATTTGGTATCTATGATGGATATGCTGGTATGGTTGCTGGTGAAATTCATCCCCTAGATGCGGCTTCAGTAGGAGACATCATTTCTCGTGGTGGTACTTTCCTTCACTCTGCTCGTTACCCAGAGTTCGCTCAACTTGAAGGGCAACTTAAAGGGATTGAGCAATTGAAAAAACACGGAATTGAAGGTGTAGTTGTTATCGGTGGTGACGGATCTTACCACGGTGCTATGCGTTTGACTGAACATGGATTCCCAGCTATCGGTCTTCCTGGTACAATCGATAACGATATTGTTGGTACTGACTTCACAATCGGTTTTGACACAGCGGTTACTACTGCTATGGATGCTATCGATAAGATTCGTGATACATCATCAAGTCACCGTCGTACATTTGTTATCGAAGTTATGGGACGTAACGCAGGTGATATCGCTCTTTGGGCTGGTATTGCAACTGGTGCTGATGAAATCATCATTCCTGAAGAAGGATTCAAGATTGAAGATATCGTAGAAAGCATTAAATGTGGATACGAGTGTGGTAAAAAACACAATATCATCGTCTTGGCAGAAGGTGTGATGTCAGCAGCTGAATTTGGTCAAAAACTTAAAGAAGCTGGAGATACAAGCGACCTTCGTGTGACAGAACTTGGACATATTCAACGTGGTGGTTCTCCAACTGCGCGTGACCGTGTTTTGGCATCACGTATGGGTGCACATGCCGTTAAACTTCTTAAAGAAGGTATCGGTGGTGTTGCGGTTGGTATCCGTAACGAGAAAATGGTTGAAAACCCAATTCTTGGAACTGCAGAAGAAGGAGCATTGTTTAGCCTTACTGCAGATGGTAAGATTGTGGTTAACAACCCACATGAAGCTGACCTTGAGCTATCTAGCTTGAATAAGAGCTTGTCATAATTTATAATTTAGTTAATAAGACCAAAAAGGTCATATATAAAGGAGTCACAAAAATCATGAACAAACGTGTAAAAATCGTTGCAACTTTGGGACCTGCGGTAGAAATCCGCGGTGGTAAAAAATTCGGTGATGACGGATACTGGGGTGAAAAACTTGATGTTGAAGCTTCAGCTAAAAACATTGCTCAATTGATTGAAGCAGGTGCTAACACATTCCGTTTCAACTTCTCACACGGTGACCACCAAGAGCAAGGTGACCGTATGGCAACTGTTAAACTTGCTGAAAAACTTGCAGGTAAAAAAGTTGGTTTCCTTCTTGATACAAAAGGACCAGAAATCCGTACTGAATTGTTTGAAGGAGATGCAAAAGAGTACTCTTACACAACTGGTGAAAAAATCCGTGTTGCTACTAAACAAGGAATCAAATCAACTCGTGATGTGATCGCATTGAACGTTGCTGGTGCTCTTGACATCTATGATGATGTTGAAGTTGGTCGTCAAGTTTTGGTTGACGATGGTAAACTTGGTCTTCGTGTGGTTGCTAAAGATGACGCAACTCGTGAGTTTGAAGTTGAAGTTGAAAACGATGGTGTAATTGCTAAACAAAAAGGTGTTAACATCCCTAACACTAAAATTCCTTTCCCAGCTCTTGCTGAACGTGATAACGACGATATCCGCTTTGGTCTTGAACAAGGTATCAACTTCATCGCGATTTCATTCGTACGTACTGCAAAAGACGTGAACGAAGTTCGTGCAATCTGTAAAGAAACTGGAAACGGACACGTTCAATTGTTCGCTAAAATCGAAAACCAACAAGGTATCGACAACTTGGATGAAATCATCGAAGCTGCTGATGGTATCATGATCGCTCGTGGTGACATGGGTATCGAAGTACCATTCGAAATGGTTCCAGTTTACCAAAAAATGATTATCAAGAAAGTCAATGCTGCAGGTAAAGTTGTTATCACAGCAACAAACATGCTTGAAACAATGACTGAAAAACCACGTGCAACTCGTTCAGAAGTATCAGACGTATTCAACGCTGTTATCGACGGTACTGATGCTACAATGCTTTCAGGTGAGTCTGCAAACGGTAAATACCCACTTGAGTCAGTAACTACAATGGCTACAATCGACAAGAACGCTCAGACTCTTCTTAACGAATACGGTCGTTTGAACTCAGATTCATTTGAACGTAACTCTAAGACAGAAGTAATGGCTTCAGCTGTTAAAGATGCTACTAACTCAATGGATATCAAATTGGTTGTAACTCTTACTAAGACAGGTCACACTGCACGTTTGATTTCTAAATACCGTCCAAATGCTGATATCTTGGCATTGACATTTGACGAATTGACAGAACGTGGATTGATGTTGAACTGGGGTGTTATCCCAATGTTGACAGATGCTCCATCATCAACTGATGATATGTTCGAAATTGCTGAACGTAAAGCAGTTGAAGCAGGTCTTGTACAATCTGGTGACGATATCGTTATCGTAGCTGGTGTACCAGTTGGAGAAGCTGTACGTACAAACACAATGCGTATCCGTACAGTACGTTAATTAAAATGAAAAAAGCCTATCATATCAAGCTTTCTAGCCTGTATGATAGGTTTTTTTGTAGCAGGGGGCAAATAAGGGGCAAAACTTTTTAAAAAAGGCCAGTTAATACAAATACGATTCAGCTAATATAATTGAAAATGATGGAAAAAAAGGTGAAATTATGGTATACTTTAACGTAGGACCTTTTTAGAAATTTTGAAAGAGTATTAAAAATTTAAAATGAGAAAAATTGTTATCAATGGTGGCTTACCCCTGCAAGGTGAGATTACCATTAGTGGTGCTAAAAATAGCGTTGTGGCCTTAATTCCAGCTATTATTTTGGCTGATGATGTGGTGACTTTGGATTGTGTTCCAGATATTTCCGATGTTGCTAGTCTTGTCGAAATTATGGAGTTAATGGGGGCTACTGTTAAGCGTTATGACGATGTGTTAGAGATTGATCCAAGAGGTGTTCAAAATATTCCAATGCCTTATGGGAAAATCAATAGTCTTCGTGCATCTTATTATTTTTATGGAAGTCTTTTAGGTCGCTTTGGTGAAGCTACTGTTGGTTTACCTGGTGGATGTGATTTGGGACCTCGCCCTATTGATCTACATCTTAAGGCTTTTGAAGCTATGGGAGCTACTGTTAGCTACGAGGGTGATAACATGAAGTTATCTGCTAAAGATACAGGACTTCACGGCGCAAGTATTTACATGGATACGGTTAGTGTCGGTGCGACGATTAATACGATGATTGCTGCGGTTAAAGCAAATGGTCGTACTATTATTGAAAATGCAGCCCGAGAACCTGAGATTATTGATGTTGCCACTCTCTTAAATAATATGGGTGCTCATATCCGTGGTGCTGGGACCAATATCATCATTGTTGATGGTGTTGAAAGATTACATGGAACGCGTCATCAGGTAATTCCAGATCGTATCGAAGCGGGAACATACATTTCCTTAGCTGCTGCAGTTGGTAAGGGAATTCGGATTAATAATGTTCTTTATGAACACCTAGAAGGATTCATTGCTAAGTTGGAAGAAATGGGAGTGAGAATGACTGTATCTGAAGACAGTATTTTTGTCGAAGAACAGTCTAATTTGAAAGCAATCAATATTAAGACAGCTCCTTATCCAGGCTTTGCTACTGACTTGCAACAACCAATTACTCCTCTCTTGTTAACAGCGGAAGGGCGTGGTACCATTATTGATACCATTTATGAAAAACGAGTAAACCATGTTTTTGAACTAGCAAAGATGGACGCAGATATTACGACTACAAACGACCATATTTTATATACTGGTGGACGTGTTTTGCGTGGTGCAAATGTAAAAGCTACTGACCTTAGAGCTGGGGCCGCACTTGTCATTGCTGGTTTAATGGCTGAAGGCAAAACTGAAATTACAAATATTGAGTTCATCTTACGTGGTTATTCAGATATTATTGAAAAATTACGTAATCTAGGAGCGGATATTACACTTGTTGAAGAATAAACCGTAGAGGTGTTTATGAATATTTGGACCAAATTAGCAATGTTTTCTTTTTTTGAAACGGATCGCTTGTATTTGCGTCCTTTCTTTTTTAGTGATGGTAAGGACTTCCATGAGATAGCTTCAAATCCAGAAAATTTACAATTCGTTTTTCCAAGTCAAGCTAGTCTGGAGGAGAGTCAATACGCACTGGCCAATTATTTTATGAAGTCACCTTTAGGTGTATGGGCTATTTGTGACAAGAAAACTGAAAAAATGATTGGTTCAATTAAGTTTGAGAAGCTAGATGAAATTAAAAAAGAAGCAGAACTTGGTTATTTTTTGAGAAAAGATGTATGGTGTCAAGGTTTCATGACAGAAGTTGTTAAAAAACTCTGTCAGCTTTCTTTTGAGGAATTTGGCTTAAAACAATTATCTATCATTACCCACCTTGAAAATGAAGCTAGCCAAAGAGTTGCTCTTAAGGCTGGATTTCGTTTGTTCCGTCAGTTTAAGGGAAGTGATCGCTACACAAGAAAAATGCGGGATTATCTTGAATTTCGGTATGTAAAAGGAGAATTCAATGAGTAAACATCAGGAAATTCTAAGCTATTTGGAGGAATTACCAGTAGGTAAAAGGGTCAGTGTTCGTAGCATTTCAAACCATCTGGGAGTCAGTGATGGAACGGCCTATCGGGCCATTAAAGAAGCTGAAAATCGTGGAATTGTAGAGACTCGCCCAAGAAGTGGTACTATCCGAGTCAAATCTCAGAAAGTTGCTATCGAAAGATTAACATTTGCTGAAATTGCAGAAGTGACTTCTTCTGAGGTTTTGGCTGGGCAAGAAGGTTTAGAGAGAGAATTTAGTAAATTTTCAATCGGTGCCATGACTGAACAAAATATCTTGTCCTACCTTCACGATGGTGGGCTCCTGATTGTCGGAGATCGTACTCGTATCCAATTACTAGCGCTGGAAAATGAAAATGCAGTTCTGGTTACAGGTGGATTTCAGGTTCATGATGATGTGCTTAAACTGGCCAATCAAAAAGGAATTCCAGTTCTGAGAAGTAAGAATGACACTTTTACCATTGCGACCATGATCAATAAAGCCCTGTCAAATGTACAAATCAAGACTGATATTCTGACAGTTGAGAAACTTTATCGCCCAAGTCATGAGTATGGTTTTCTGAGAGAAACCGACACAGTCAAAGATTATTTGGACTTGGTACGTAAGAATCGTAGTAGTCGTTTCCCTGTTATTAATCAACATCAGGTTGTTGTTGGGGTTGTTACTATGAGAGATGCTGGTGATAAGTCACCAAGTACAACAATTGATAAGGTCATGTCTCGTAGTCTATTTTTAGTTGGATTATCTACAAATATTGCCAATGTGAGTCAACGGATGATTGCTGAAGATTTTGAAATGGTACCAGTTGTTCGTAATAATCAAACCTTGCTTGGGGTTGTAACCAGACGAGATGTCATGGAGAAGATGAGTCGTTCCCAAGTTTCGGCTCTACCAACTTTTTCTGAGCAGATTGGTCAAAAACTTTCTTATCACCATGATGAAGTAGTGATTACAGTGGAACCCTTTATGCTAGAGAAGAACGGTGTTTTGGCTAATGGTGTATTAGCAGAAATTCTGACCCACATGACTCAAGATTTGGTTGTGAATAGTGGGCGCAATCTCATCATCGAGCAGATGCTAATCTACTTTTTGCAGGCTGTTCAGATAGATGATACACTGCGCATTCAAGCACGCATTATCCACCATACTAGACGGTCAGCTATTATTGATTACGATATTTATCATGGTCATCAGATTGTTTCAAAAGCAAATGTAACCGTTAAAATTAATTAGAAACTAGGAGAAAAAATGATAACATTAAAATCAGCTCGTGAAATTGAAGCTATGGATAAGGCCGGTGATTTTCTAGCAAGTATTCATATCGGCTTGCGTGATTTGATTAAGCCTGGCGTAGATATGTGGGAAGTTGAAGAATACGTTCGCCGTCGTTGTAAGGAAGAAAATTTCCTTCCACTTCAGATTGGAGTTGACGGTGCAATGATGGACTATCCTTATGCTACCTGTTGCTCTCTTAACGATGAAGTGGCTCATGCTTTCCCTCGTCACTATATCTTAAAAGATGGTGATTTGCTCAAGGTTGACATGGTTTTGGGAGGTCCTATTGCTAAATCTGACCTGAATGTCTCAAAACTAAACTTCAACAATGTGGAGCAAATGAAAAAATACACCCAGAGCTACTCTGGTGGCCTAGCAGACTCATGTTGGGCTTATGCTGTTGGTACGCCGTCCGAAGAAGTGAAAAATTTGATGGATGTAACCAAAGAAGCTATGTACAAGGGAATCGAGCAAGCTGTTGTTGGAAATCGTATTGGTGATATTGGTGCAGCTATTCAAGAATACGCTGAAAGTCGTGGTTACGGTGTAGTACGTGATTTGGTTGGTCATGGTGTTGGTCCAACCATGCACGAAGAACCAATGGTTCCTAACTATGGTATTGCTGGTCGTGGGCTTCGTCTCCGTGAAGGAATGGTATTGACCATTGAACCAATGATCAATACAGGTGACTGGGAAATTGATACAGATATGAAAACTGGCTGGGCGCATAAGACCATTGACGGTGGTTTATCTTGTCAATATGAACACCAATTCGTGATTACTAAAGATGGACCAGTTATCTTGACTAGTCAAGGTGAAGAAGGAACTTATTAATAAAAAGTGAAAAGACTACTGGAAGTTTATTTTGAAAAATTCAGTAGATTTTTTCATATAAAATAAACGCATTGTATTGATGTTTTCAGGCTTTTGAAGACAATAAAAATAGGCTCCATAATATCTGTAGGAGACTTATCTACAGATATTATGGAGCTTTTTTCTTATGCTCAGAATGGCAATTTCCCAGCGAAAGCACCCAGTTTTTTCTTGGTAGTTTCATCGATTTGTTCAAGAGCAGAGTTGATTGCTTGAACGGTCATATCAGAAAGAGTTTCAAGGTCTTCTGGGTCAACGACAGATGGATTGAAGTCAATGTTGACAACTTTCTTATCTCCAGTTAAGGTCGCTTGGACAAGGTCTTGAGCAGATTTGCCGACAAATTGCATAGCCGCAAGTTCAGCTTGACTTTGTTCCATTTGTTTTTGAAGTTTTTGTGCTTGGCGCATCATGTTTTGCATGTTCATCATGGTGATTTCAGTTTCCTTTTATCTTATTTTCCTTCCTATTTTATCAATTTTGAGGTTAAAAGTCTATTATTAGTATAAATTACTTAACATTAAATTGTCTGAAAATTTATTGAAAAATGAGTGAAAACATGCTATAATGAAACGTAAAATTAATTCAGGTTTCCTGAACCAATAGGAGTAAACAATGAAAAAACTAGGTTTTGTCCTTTTATCTTCAGCCTTGCTATTGACAGCTTGTGCTAATAATCAATCTAAGCCAAGTAACACAAGTGATTCGTCCAAGGTGACAGCCTTGTCTGAAGATAAGCAGAAAATGCTTGATAAGGCCACTGCTGAATATAAGACTTTTGTACAAGAGCAAATTGATAAACTGTTGACAGATACGGAAGGCTTTGTCAAACTTTTGAAAGAAGGTAAGTTAGAAGAAGCTAAGAAGGTTTATCCACTGATTCGTATGTCTTATGAGCGTTCAGAACCGATTGCTGAAAGTTTTGGTGAGTCAGATGTCAAGATTGACTTCCGTTTGGCAGACTACATGGACGAAAACAAGACAGAGGAAGGTTGGTCAGGTTTCCACCGTATCGAGCGTATCCTTTGGGAAGACAATACAACTAAAGGAACTGAAAGCTACGGCGATCAGTTGGTAAATGATATCAAGGAATTGAAAGCCAAGATTGCAACTGTGGATGTGGACTACAAGGTCATGTTGACTGGAGCAGTTGACTTGCTTAACGAAGTGGCAACAAGTAAGATTACAGGTGAAGAGGAAATTTATTCTCACACAGACTTGTATGACTTCCGTGCCAATATTGAGGGAGCTGAGAAGATTTTCCAACTCTTTAAACCTTTGCTTGAAAAATCAGACGCTAACCTAGTTAAAGAATTGGAAGCAGACTTCAAGTCTGTCAATGATTTGTTGGACAAACACATGACCGACAAGGAACACTACAAACTCTATACTGATTTGACAAAAGAAGATACCAAAGAATTGTCAGAAGCTGTGACAAAACTTGGTGAACCTCTATCACAAATGGGTAAATTTCTTAGTGGAGAATAAGAGTCATGACTGAAAAAGACGAAAAGTTTTTTGAGAAGAAAATGGACCGTCGAGAATTTCTAAAAAAAGCAGGGATTGGAGGGGCTGGTTTAGCACTAGGACTCTCTGGTGCTTCTGCTTTTTTCGCACCTAAGCTTGGGAATCAGGAAAAAATCTCGTACGGAAATGAAAAAATTGCTTTTTATGGCAAGCATCAAGCTGGGATTAGTACGCCCATGCAAAAAAATATCTATTTTGTCGTTTTGGACTTGCATACAACGGATAGAGATAAGATTATCCAGTTGTTCAAGGATTGGACGGATTATAGTGCTAAGTTGGTTGAGGGAGAGTTGGTCAAAAAAGATGGCCAGAATGCTCTCTTACCTCCTAACGATACTGGTGAGACAGTTGGGCTCAATCCTCATCGTTTGACGCTGACTTTTGGTGTGTCTGCAAGTTTCTTGAAAAAGATGAACTTGGAGAACAAGCGTCCTCAAGTGTTCAGGGATTTACCGCCTTTTCCTAAAGAGCAATTGCGTGAAAAATATACTGGTGGAGATATTGTAATTCAGGCTTGTGCAGATGATGAGCAAGTTGCCTTTCATGCTATTCGCAATCTCATCCGTAAGGGCAGAAATGCAGTGACCCTTCGTTGGAGTCAGTCTGGTTTTGCAGCAATCGGAGATCGAATGGAGACACCGCGTAACCTCTTTGGTTTTAAGGATGGAACAGCAAATCCAACCAAGGAGCAAGACTTTGACCGCGTTATCTGGGCTGATAGTAAGGACTGGATGGAAAATGGTTCTTATATGGCAGTTCGTCGGATTCAGATGTTTTTAGAGACCTGGGACCGCACTAGTCTTGAAGAACAAGAAAATACCTTTGGTCGTTACAAGGAAAGTGGTGCCCCCTTTGGTAAGAAGAACGAGTTTGATGAAGTGGATTTGAGTCTTTTGCCAGATGATTCGCATGTTCGTTTGGCTAAGGAAGTGGATAAGCCCCTTTTACGTCGTTCTTATTCTTACTCTGATGGAATTGATGAAAAGACTGGTCAGTTTGATACGGGCTTGCTCTTTATTTCTTTCCAAAAAGATCCTGATAACTTTGTTAAGGTTCAAACTAACCTAGGTGCTACTGATAAGATGAATGAATATATCACTCACATCGGTAGTGGACTCTTCGCTTGCTTTGGTGGTGTGGAGAAAGGAGGCTACATTGGTCAGAAATTATTGGAAGGCTAGAAGCTGGTTCTTGGTTTTAGCTTTGTTATTTTTAATTCTTTCCCCAGTAGATGCCCAAGAGAGTCTAAGTTCTTACTTTGTGAAAATCACAGATGCGTCCAAAGCGGTTAAAAATGGCAATCAGTCTGAAGCACAGAAACTCGTTGCAGAGATGGCATCAGATTTCGAAAGAGTAGAAAATAAGGATTCTGAGGCTGGTAAAGTCGTTAAGGAAAAGTTAGCTCAATCAGGAGAGATTACTGAAGACAAACTCACCGAAATTTCTGCAGCCCTATTAGCCTTTGAAAAAGAACAAAATCCTGTTGACTTAGATGCGGAAAAGGAAAAATTGGTCAACCGTCTAAGTCCTCGTTTTGAATCCTTGGAACAAGCCATTGCCTCCAAAGATTTGGAAAAGGTTCGTGAAGCTTTTAAGAAAATGAATTCCACTTGGACTATCAATGAAAGTGTGGTTCGTGACAATAGTACAGCCCATTATGGACGTGTTGAAACAGCTATCTCCTTCCTGCGTAGTAGCATGGAGACTGAGCCTACGGATTTTAATTCTATCCAGACTTCCTTTGAGGACTTAAAAAAGGCTATAGATGATTTTGTAACAGGAAAAGAAGTCGTAGCAACATCTTCTGATTTGACTCTCAAAGATGGCATTGCCCTTTTGAAGAAGGCTTTGGAACAATTCCAAGCTGGTGACCAAGCATTAGGAGCAGCTAGTATGAAGGAATTTATTACTATCTGGCCAACGATTGAGGGTTCTGTTAGCACGACCAATCCTTCCCTCTATACACGAGTGGAGAGGGAAAGCCCTGTGATTATGGTCAAGGGAAGTGAGAAGGATTACCAAGAAAAATTAGAAAAACTGATTGCAGATTTATCACAAATTGATACTAGCGCACGTTACAATGCCTTTGATGCTATGCTGATCCTCTTGAGAGAAGGAGTAGAAGCTCTCTTAATCGTTATGACCTTGGTGACAACCTTGAAAGCAGCAAAGTTGCGAAAAGGCCTCAAGTGGGTTTATGGTGGTGCTATCACAGGAATCATGGCCAGTCTGGTCATTGCTTTCATCCTGCAAACTGCCTTTCCAGCAGTTACATCAGGCTCCAATCGTGAAATCATCGAAGGAGCAGTTGGGATTTTTGCGGTAGCTATGATGATTGTGATTGGAATCTGGCTCCATAGCAAATCCTCAGTCAAAAAATGGAATGCTTTTATGGAGTCACAAATGGAAACAGTGACCAAAACAGGCTCTTTTATTTCCATGTTTGCCCTCAGTTTTCTAGCTGTTTTCCGTGAGGGAGCAGAAACCATTCTCTTTTATGTTGGGATTTCACCAAGAATTTCCAGCTTTGAGTTTGTCTTGGGGATTTCACTTGCCTTGCTGGTTCTGATAATTATTGCCCTTGTGATGAACAAGGCCAGTCAATTTTTCCTGCCACATAAGGTTTTCTTTATCCTGACTTGGATGATTTATGCCCTAGCCTTCAAGATGCTGGGAGTTAGTGTCCATGCTCTTCAGTTGACCAATATGGCTCCTAACCACTTGCTGACAGGATTTCCAACAATCGACCTTCTTGGAATTTATCCAAGTTGGGAAGGCTTGGTCAGTCAGCTAATCTTTGTTGTTATCGTTTTGATTGTCACTTTCAGACAGGGTGAAGAATAGATGGATAGAAAAGAATTGACAATCGTTGAACATCTGGTAGAATTTAGAAAGAGATTATTGGCAGTGGTCATTTGTTTCTTTTTGGTATTCTGTGTTTCTCTGCTTTTTGCAGACCAGATTTATCAGTATGTGACCCAATCTTTTCAGCAAAAGTTGATTGTTTTAGGTCCTAATGATATTTTATGGATATACATACGTTTGGCTAGTCTGATGGCCTTTACCATCACCCTACCTTATACAGTTTATCATATTTGGTCTTTCATCAAACCTGGTTTAAGAAAGGAAGAAGCTAGAGCAATTTTTGCCTATATTCCAGCTAGTTTCCTTTGTTTTCTAGTTGGACTGGCTTTTGGTTTTTACTTTGTAACACCAGCCTTACTTCAGGTTTTATTAGGGCTAGGAGAAGGACTATTTGAAACACAGTTAACAGCTCAAAATTATCTGTCCTTTGTTTTTCAAACGACTTTGCCCTTGGCTCTGATTTTTGAATTGCCAGTTATCATTGCCTTTTTGACGTCAATTGGACTCATTGGACCAGAATTATTGATTGCTTATCGCCGATATGCTTATTTTATTTTATTGGTACTCGCAGTCATCTTGACACCAGCTGACTTTGTCAGCGATTTGGCAATGACTGCCCCCTTGATTTTACTCTATGAATTAAGTATTTCCATCAGCAAACACATTATGAAACGCAAGCAGAAAGGAGAGAGAAATGGGAATCTTACGTGATATCGGAGCACCAGGATTGATTATTATCGTTTTAGGAGCTCTCATGATCTTCGGACCAAAGCGATTGCCTGAACTAGGAGAGTCAATCGGTAAAATGCTGTCTGAATTTAAAAAAGCAGTTAAAGGAACTGAAAATCAAGATAAGGAAGAGTAAGACTGGTGAGTTTTACTAAAAAATAAAAAGTTAGGAAGTGTGTCTCTATCGGACAATTTATTATTTCCTAGCTTTTTCTTGTATTAAGAAAATATAAATTTAAGCTTTCTTTAAGAAAACTATATTATTCTGAAGAACTCTAAAATTTCACAGCCATTTATTAGTAATGACTATTGAATTCCTAGTCACTACTAGAAATGGACTAGTTTCTTTGAATAATGGAACTGCTTAATCCTCCTATTCTAGAACGGGATGACTAGTATTTCTTTTATGATAGGACTAGATTGTGGTATAATAGAGAGAATAAGTTTTTTTAGTAAGACAAAGGAGAAAATAGATGATTTATGCAGGAATTCTTGCCGGTGGAACTGGCACACGCATGGGAATCAGTAACTTGCCAAAACAATTTTTAGAACTAGGTGATCAACCTATTTTGATTCATACAATTGAAAAATTTGTCTTGGAACCAAGTATTGAAAAAATTGTAGTTGGGGTTCATGGAGACTGGGTTTCTCATGCAGAAGATCTTGTAGATAAATATCTTCCTTTTCATAAGGAACGTATCATCATTACCAAGGGTGGTGCTGACCGTAATACAAGTATTGAGAAAATCATTGAAGCTATTGATGCTTATCGTCCGCTTACTCCAGAGGATATCGTTGTTACCCACGATTCTGTTCGTCCATTTATTACACTTCGCATGATTCAGGACAATATCCAACTTGCCCAAAATCATGACGCAGTGGACACAGTGGTAGAAGCGGTTGATACTATCGTTGAAAGTACCAATGGTCAATTCATTACAGATATTCCAAATCGTGCTCACCTTTATCAAGGACAAACACCTCAAACATTCCGTTGCAAGGACTTCATGGACCTTTACGGTTCTCTCTCTGCTGAAGAGAAGGAAATCTTGACAGATGCATGTAAAATTTTTGTGATCAAGGGAAAAGATGTGGCCTTGGCCAAGGGTGAATATTCAAATCTAAAAATTACAACAGTAACAGATTTGAAGATTGCAAAAAGTATGATTGAGAAAGACTAGTAAAATGATTAATCAAATTTATCAACTAACTAAGCCTAAGTTTATCAATGTCAAATACCAGGAAGAGGCTATTGACCAAGAGAATCATATCCTCATCCGTCCTAATTACATGGCGGTCTGTCATGCGGATCAGCGTTACTACCAAGGAAAACGTGATCCAAAGATTTTGAATAAAAAACTTCCAATGGCAATGATTCACGAGTCATGTGGAACCGTTATTTCTGATCCGACAGGAACTTATGAGGTTGGTCAAAAGGTTGTTATGATTCCTAATCAGCCTCCTATGCAGAGTGATGAAGAATTCTATGAGAACTACATGACAGGGACTCATTTCTTATCTAGTGGCTTTGATGGCTTTATGAGAGAGTTTGTTTCTCTCCCTAAAGATCGTGTGGTGGCTTATGATGATATTGAAGACACGGTTGCAGCCATTACAGAGTTTGTCAGTGTCGGCATGCACGCTATGAAGCGTCTATTGACCCTTGCTCATAGCAAGCGGGACCGAATCGCTGTTATCGGAGATGGAAGTTTAGCTTTTGTGGTTGCCAATATTATCAACTATACTTTGCCAGAAGCAGAGATTGTGGTTATTGGTCGTCATTGGGAAAAGTTGGAACTTTTCTCATTTGCCAAAGAATGCTATATTACTGATAATATTCCTGAAGATTTGGCCTTTGACCATGCTTTTGAGTGTTGTGGTGGTGATGGTACTGGACCAGCTATTAATGATTTGGTTCGCTATATTCGTCCTCAGGGAACGATTCTTATGATGGGAGTTAGTGAGTATAAAGTCAATCTCAATACACGCGATGCCTTAGAAAAAGGCTTGCTCTTGGTTGGGTCCTCTCGTTCTGGTCGCATTGATTTTGAAAATGCAATCCAAATGATGGAAGTCAAGAAATTTGCCAATCGTCTTAAAAATATCCTTTATCTAGAAGAACCTGTAAGAGAAATTAAAGATATTCACCGTGTCTTTGCGACCGATTTAAACACAGCCTTTAAAACAGTGTTTAAGTGGGAAGTATAAGTGCTGGAGGTTAATTGTGGAGAAAATCATTAAAGAAAAAATTTCTTCCTTACTTAGCCAAGAAGAGGAAGTCCTCAGTGTTGAACAACTGGGGGGAATGACCAATCAAAACTATTTGGCCAAAACAACAAATAGGCAGTACATTGTTAAGTTCTTTGGTAAAGGGACTGAAAAATTGATCAATCGTCAAGATGAAAAGTACAATCTTGAACTACTTAAAGATTTAGACCTAGATGTCAAAAATTATCTTTTTGATATTGAAGCTGGTATCAAAGTTAATGAGTATATCGAATCTGCTATTACGCTGGATTCAACTACAATCAAGAACAAGTTTGATAAAATTGCTCCAATTTTACAAACCATTCATGCTTCTGGCAAGGAATTAAGAGGAGAATTTGCTCCTTTTGAAGAAATCAAAAAATACGAATCCTTGATTGAGGAAAAAATCCCTTATGCTAACTATGAAGCTGTTCGAGAAGAAGTCTTCTCTTTAGAGAAAAGACTGGCTGCCTTAGGTGTTGACAGAAAATCTTGTCATATCGATTTGGTGCCTGAAAACTTTATCGAATCACCTCAAGGACATCTATATCTGATTGACTGGGAATATTCATCAATGAATGATCCAATGTGGGATTTGGCTGCCCTCTTTTTAGAGTCTGAATTCACTCCTAAGGAGGAAGAAGCCTTCTTGTCTCACTATGAGAGTGAGCAAACACCTGTCTCTCGTGAAAAGATTGCTATTTATAAAATTTTACAAGATACTATTTGGAGTCTATGGACAGTCTATAAAGAAGAGCAAGGTGCAGATTTTGGTGACTATGGTGTGAATCGTTACCAGAGAGCTGTTAAAGGTTTGTCCTATTATGGAGGTTCAGATGAAAAATAAAAATGGAGTTTCTTTTGGTCTACTCTCAGGTGTTTTCTGGGGTTTAGGTCTAACAATTAGCGCTTATATCTTTTCAATTTTTACAGATTTGTCGCCCTTTGTGGTGGCCGCCGCTCATGATTTCTTGAGTATCTTTATCTTACTAGCTTTTCTTTTAGTAAAAGAAGGAAAAGTTCGTCTCTCGATTTTCTTAAATATTCGCAATGTTAGTGTAATCATCGGAGCCTTGTTAGCAGGTCCTATCGGTATGCAGGCCAATCTTTATGCAGTTAAGTATATCGGAAGTTCCTTAGCTTCATCTGTATCGGCTATTTACCCTGCAATTTCAGTTTTATTGGCTTTCTTCTTTTTGAAGCATAAGATTTCGAAAAATACTGTGTTTGGGATTGTCTTGATTATTGGAGGGATTATTGCTCAGACCTATAAGGTTGAACAGGTTAATTCCTTCTACATTGGCATTCTCTGTGCTTTGATTTGTGCTATTGCATGGGGTAGTGAGAGTGTTCTTAGCTCCTTTGCTATGGAAAGTGAATTAAGTGAAATCGAAGCACTCTTAATCCGTCAAGTGACTTCATTCTTGTCCTATCTTGTGATTGTACTCTTCTCTCATCAATCATTTTCAGAAGTGGCCAATGGCCAATTGCTAGGTCTTATGATTGTCTTTGCAGCCTTTGATATGATTTCCTACTTGGCTTATTATATCGCTATCAATCGCTTGCAACCAGCCAAGGCTACAGGCTTGAATGTGAGCTATGTAGTATGGACAGTCTTGTTTGCAGTTGTTTTCTTGGGTGCACCGCTAGATATGCTGACAATTATTACGTCACTTGTCGTCATTGCTGGAGTTTATATTATTATTAAAGAATAAAGGAGATTCGTGTGAAAGCCATCATCTTAGCAGCGGGATTGGGAACTCGCTTGCGTCCTATGACTGAAAATACCCCTAAAGCCTTGGTTCAGGTTAATCAAAAACCTTTGATTGAATACCAAATTGAGTTTTTAAAAGAAAAAGGTATCCATGATATCATCATCATTGTTGGTTACCTTAAAGAACAATTTGATTACTTAAAAGAAAAATATGGTGTTCGCCTCGTTTTCAATGATAAATACGCTGACTACAATAACTTTTACTCTCTCTATCTTGTAAAAGAAGAATTAGCTAACAGTTATGTTATTGATGCTGACAATTATCTCTTTAAAAATATGTTCCGCAATGATTTGACACGTTCTACTTATTTTAGTGTTTATCGTGAAGATTGTACCAACGAATGGTTCTTAGTCTATGGCGATGACTACAAGGTTCAAGACATTATTGTTGATAGCAAAGCTGGTCGTATCCTGAGTGGTGTATCCTTCTGGGATGCTCCAACTGCAGAAAAGATTGTCAGCTTTATCGACAAGGCTTATGCAAGTGGTGAATTTGTTGACCTCTATTGGGATAATATGGTTAAGGATAATATCAAAGAACTAGATGTCTATGTTGAAGAATTAGAAGGCAACAGCATCTATGAAATTGACAGTGTCCAAGATTATCATAAATTGGAAGAAATTCTTAAAAACGAAAATTAAAGATTCCAACATCTGGCTGAAATAGTCGGATGTTTTTTGATTTTTTTACGAATAAATAGATGAGTAGAAAAAGAAATGGAGATATTTATGAAAATCACAAACTATGAAATCTATAAGTTAAAAAAATCAGGTTTGACCAATCAACAGATTTTGAATGTCCTAGAATACGGTGAAAATGTTGATCAAGAACTGTTGTTAGGTGATATTGCAGATATATCAGGTTGCCGAAATCCAGCTGTTTTTATGGAACGTTATTTTCAGATAGATGATGCGCATTTGGAGAAAGAATTTCAAAAATTTCAATCTTTCTCTATTTTAGATGACTGTTACCCTTGGGATTTGAGTGAAATATATGATGCGCCTGTACTTTTATTTTACAAGGGAAATCTGGATCTCTTGAAATTTCCTAAGGTAGCAGTCGTAGGAAGTCGTGCTTGTAGCAAACAGGGAGCTAAGTCAGTTGAAAAAGTCATTCAGGGCTTGGAAAATGAACTGGTTATCGTCAGTGGACTAGCCAGGGGCATTGACACAGCAGCGCATATGGCAGCTCTTCAGAATGGCGGAAAAACCATTGCAGTGATTGGAACAGGACTGGATGTGTTTTATCCTAAAGCTAATAAACGCTTGCAAGACTACATCGGCAATGACCATCTGGTTCTCAGTGAGTATGGACCTGGTGAACAACCTCTAAAATTTCATTTTCCTGCCCGTAATCGCATCATTGCTGGACTTTGTCGTGGTGTGATTGTAGCAGAGGCTAAGATGCGTTCAGGTAGTCTCATTACCTGTGAGAGGGCAATGGAAGAAGGACGCGATGTTTTTGCTATACCTGGTAGCATTTTAGATGGACTATCTGATGGATGTCATCATTTGATTCAAGAAGGAGCAAAATTGGTCACCAGTGGGCAAGATGTTCTTGCGGAATTTGAATTTTAAGACGAAATTTTGCTTTTTAAACCAACTTTTCTTCTATATATAGGAGCTAAGTCTTGACAGTTATGGCAAAATGGTTTACACTTTATAAAGTTTATTACTTTGAAAAGGTGTGATACTGTGGCTACGGCAACAAAAAAGAAAAAATCAACAGTTAAAAAAAATCTAGTAATCGTGGAGTCGCCTGCTAAGGCCAAGACGATTGAAAAATATCTCGGCAGAAACTACAAGGTTTTAGCCAGCGTCGGCCATATCCGTGATTTGAAGAAATCTAGTATGTCCGTCGATATTGAAAATAATTATGAACCGCAATATATCAATATCCGAGGAAAAGGTCCTCTTATCAATGACTTGAAAAAAGAAGCTAAAAAAGCTAATAAAGTCTTTCTGGCGAGTGACCCGGACCGTGAAGGAGAAGCGATTTCTTGGCATTTGGCTCATATTCTCAACTTGGATGAAAATGATGCCAACCGTGTGGTCTTCAATGAAATCACCAAGGATGCAGTCAAAAATGCTTTTAAAGAACCGCGCAAGATTGATATGGACTTGGTAGATGCCCAACAAGCTCGTCGTGTTTTGGACCGCTTGGTAGGCTATTCGATTTCGCCTATTTTGTGGAAGAAGGTCAAGAAAGGCTTGTCAGCAGGGCGCGTACAGTCCATTGCCCTTAAACTCATCATTGACCGTGAGAATGAAATCAACGCCTTCCAGCCTGAAGAATTCTGGACAATTGATGGTGTCTTTAAGAAGGGAACCAAGCAATTTCAGGCTTCCTTCTATGGAGTAGATGGTAAAAAGCTAAAACTGACTAGTAATGATGAGGTCAAGGAAGTCTTATCTCGTCTGACTAGTAAAGATTTTTCAGTAGATCAGGTGGATAAGAAAGAGCGCAAACGCAATGCTCCATTACCCTATACCACTTCATCTATGCAGATGGATGCTGCCAATAAAATCAATTTCCGTACTCGAAAAACCATGATGGTTGCCCAACAGCTCTATGAAGGAATTAATATCGGTTCTGGTGTTCAAGGTTTGATTACCTATATGCGTACCGATTCGACTCGTATCAGTCCTGTAGCGCAGAATGAAGCAGCAAGTTTCATCACGGACCGTTTTGGTAGCAAGTATTCTAAGCATGGTAGCAAGGTCAAAAATGCTTCAGGAGCTCAGGATGCCCACGAGGCTATTCGTCCGTCTAGTGTCTTTAATACACCTGAAAGCATCGCTAAGTATCTGGACAAGGACCAGCTCAAGCTCTATACCCTTATCTGGAATCGTTTTGTAGCTAGCCAGATGACAGCTGCTGTCTTTGATACCATAGCTGTTAAATTGTCTCAAAATGGAGTTCAATTTGCTGCAAATGGTAGTCAGGTTAAGTTTGATGGTTATCTTGCCATTTATAATGATTCTGACAAGAATAAGATGTTACCAGATATGGCTGTGGGAGATGTGGTCAAACAGGTCAATAGCAAACCAGAGCAACATTTCACCCAACCACCTGCCCGTTATTCTGAAGCGACCCTTATCAAGACCTTGGAGGAAAATGGAGTTGGACGTCCGTCAACCTACGCGCCAACCATTGAAACCATTCAGAAACGTTATTATGTTCGTCTTGCAGCCAAACGTTTTGAACCGACAGAGTTGGGGGAAATTGTCAACAAGCTCATCGTTGAATATTTCCCAGATATCGTAAACGTAACCTTTACAGCTGAAATGGAAGGCAAGCTGGATGATGTCGAAGTCGGAAAAGAGCAGTGGCAACGTGTTATAGACTCCTTTTACAAACCATTCTCTAAAGAAGTGGCCAAGGCTGAAGAAGAAATGGAAAAAATCCAGATCAAGGATGAACCAGCTGGATTTGATTGTGAAGTGTGTGGCAGTCCAATGGTTATTAAACTTGGTCGTTTTGGTAAGTTCTACGCTTGTAGCAATTTCCCAGATTGCCGTCATACCCAAGCAATCGTGAAAGAGATTGGTGTTGAGTGTCCAAGTTGTCATCAGGGACAAATCATTGAGCGTAAAACCAAACGTAACCGCCTCTTCTATGGTTGCAATCGCTATCCAGACTGTGAATTTACCTCTTGGGACAAGCCTGTTGGTCGTGACTGTCCAAAATGTGGCAACTTCCTCATGGAGAAAAAAGTCCGTGGTGGTGGCAAGCAGGTTGTATGTAGTAATGGCGACTACGAAGAAGAAAAGATTAAATAAGAGGAGAGTCCTGAAAGTTAATTTCAGGCTCTTTTGGTTAGAACTTGACAAAATTCACCATTGTATGCGAAACTAGAAGAAGATTATTTTAACTAGGAGAAGTTATGCGTATTATTTATCTGATAATTGGTTTTTTATCACTGGTCTTGGCTATTGTTGGGGTTGTTTTACCCTTGTTGCCTACAACGCCTTTTCTTTTGTTGTCTATTGCTTGTTTCTCAAGAAGTTCCAAGCGCTTCGAAGATTGGCTTTATCATACCAAGCTCTATCAAGCATATGTAGCTGATTTTCGCGAGACCAAGTCCATTGCGCGTGAACGAAAGAAAAAAATCATCGTATCTATCTACATCTTGATGGGAATTTCCATTTATTTTGCCCCTCTTTTACCAGTAAAAATCGGTCTGGGAGCTTTGACCATCTTTATCACCTATTATCTCTTCAAGGTCATTCCAGACAAAGAATAGTTAAAATAGTAGTTATTTGCCTTGATAAAATTGAAAGCATATTTACAATAATATGATATAATAAATTCAAAGTAATAATCAAGGAGAATCAAATGATCTACGAATTTTGTGCTGAAAATGTGACCTTGCTTGAAAAAGCGATGCAGGCTGGAGCTCGAAGGATTGAACTTTGTGACAATCTAGCAGTTGGTGGGACAACACCCAGCTACGGAGTGACCAAGGCAGCAGTTGAATTGGCAACCAACTACGATACGACCATTATGACCATGATTCGTCCCCGTGGTGGCGACTTTGTCTATAATGATATGGAAATTGCTATCATGCTAGAAGATATTCGATTAACTGCTCAGGCTGGAAGTCAAGGGGTTGTATTTGGTGCTTTAACTGCTGATAAGAAGTTGGATAAGGCTAATATTGAGAAGCTGATTGCCGCATCAAAAGGAATGGAAATTGTCTTCCACATGGCCTTTGATGAATTGAGTGATGAAGACCAGTTAGAAGCCATTGACTGGCTCAACCAAGCTGGTGTAACCCGTATCTTAACTCGTGCTGGAGTATCTGGTGACTCGCTAGACAAACGTTTTGCTCACTATCACAGAATTTTGGAACATGCTAAAGGTAAAATTGAAATTCTACCAGGTGGGGGGATTGACTTGGACAATCGTCAAACCTTTATCGACCAGTTGGGTGTGACACAATTGCATGGAACCAAGGTTGTCTTTTAAAAAATAGAAAGGAACTGCTAGCTTTGGGTAGCAGTTTTCACTTATGTTTGAAATTTTTAAATCCTATCAGTTTAATCAAGAAAAGGCTCGTGCCTATGGTTTTGTAGAAAATTGGGAAGTCTGGACCTATAGTTGCCAGATTTTGCAGGGTGACTTTGTCATGACAGTCTCCATCACTACTGATAATGTGAGTTTTCAGGTCTTTGACCGGGAAACGGGCGATCTCTATCCTCAAGTCCATATGGAAAGCATGAGGGGAAGTTTTGTAGGAAGTGTCCGTGAGGCTTGTTTGGATATTCTTTACCAGATACGGAAGACTTGTTTTGATGTTCAGGATTATATCTGTCCTCAGACTAAGCGTATTATGGCTCAGGTTCAGGAAAAGTATGGAAATCAGTTGGAGTATCTGTGGGAGAAATCTTCTGATACAGCAGTATTACGTCATGAAGGGAATCAAAAGTGGTATGCCGTCTTGATGAGAATCTCTTGGGATAAGTTGGAAAAGGGTAGAGAAGGATTAGTGGAAGCAGTCAATCTCAAACACGATCAAGTAGTGGACTTGCTTTCAGAAAAGGGAATTTATCCAGCCTTTCATATGAACAAACGCTACTGGATTAGTGTGGCTTTTGATGATACTTTGTCAGATGAAATGGTCCTGGAATTGATAGAAAAAAGTTGGAGCTTAACCTCTAAAAAATGAAATATTTCAAGGATTTTCAAGAACTTTCAATTAGCGAAATATTCTTTACTGAAGAAATTTTCAGAAAATATTGGATTTTTTCTTGACAAGTGCTTTTGCCTATGCTAAAATACTAAACAAGATATCAAACGAAGGAGAAAGTCAAACATGAAAACAGCTAAGTTTAATCAATTTGCTTTGTTGTTGAGGTACTCGGGCTAGTGCAAAAAGCATTAGTCCTGTTTGGCTTACCAAGCGGGAGTAAATCAACATCTCGCTTGGACTTCTAAGCGAGATGTTTTTTTAAAAACCACATTTGGAAAAGGGGAAATCTTATGAGAACAGTTGAATTTCTAGATACCAGCCTTCGGGATGGAGAGCAGACACCGGGTGTTAACTTTTCAATCAAAGAAAAAATTGCCATAGCAAGGCAGCTGGAGAAATGGGGCATTTCGGCCATTGAAGCAGGTTTTCCAGCGGCTAGCCCAGACTCATTTACGGCAGTTCAGGAGATTGCTAAGGTTTTGAAGAAAACAGCGGTGACTGGTTTGGCCCGCTCTGTCAAGTCTGATATTGATGCTTGTTACGAGGCCCTCAAGGACGCCAAGTATCCACAAGTTCACGTTTTTATTGCTACCAGTCCCATTCACCGCAAGTATAAGCTCAATAAGAGTAAAGAAGAGATTTTGGAAGCTATCAAGGAGCATGTTTCTTATGCTCGTTCTAAGTTTGAAGTGGTCGAATTCTCTCCTGAAGATGCAACTAGAACAGAGTTGGATTTCCTCTTGCAAGTTGTTCAAACAGCTGTCGACGCAGGGGCGTCTTATATCAATATCCCTGACACAGTAGGATTTACTACGCCAGAGGAATACGGCGCTATCTTCAAACACCTGATTGAGAATGTCAAGACAAATCATCAGATTGTCTATTCGCCACACTGCCACGATGACCTCGGAATGGCAGTGGCAAATAGCCTTGCTGCCGTCAAGAATGGGGCGGGACGTGTTGAAGGAACTATCAACGGTATTGGTGAGAGAGCTGGAAATGCTGCTTTGGAAGAAATTGCAGTAGCCCTCAATATTCGCCAAGATTACTACCAAGCAGAAACCAGTATTGTCCTAAATGAGACTATCAATACGTCAGAAATGGTTTCACGTTTCTCAGGAATTCCAGTTCCTAAAAACAAGGCTGTGGTTGGTGGCAATGCTTTTTCTCATGAATCTGGTATTCACCAAGACGGAGTCCTTAAAAATCCTCTTACCTATGAAATAATCACTCCTGAATTGGTCGGTGTCAAGAGTAATAGCCTTCCACTTGGAAAATTGTCAGGTCGCCATGCCTTTGTTGAAAAACTAAGAGAATTGGCCCTAGACTTTTCAGAAGAGGACATCAAACCACTCTTTGCTAAGTTCAAGGCACTGGCTGATAAGAAACAAGAAATCACAGATGCAGATATTCGCGCTCTAGTAGCAGGAACCATGGTTGAAAATCCAGAAGGCTTCCACTTTGATGATTTACAACTACAAACCCATGCGGAAAATGACATCGAAGCGCTTGTTAGCCTAGCCAATATGGATGGTGAAAAAGTCGAATTTAATGCGACAGGACAAGGATCTGTTGAGGCTATCTTTAACGCTATTGATAAGTTCTTCAATCAATCTGTTCGCTTGGTGTCCTACACTATCGATGCGGTGACGGATGGAATCGATGCCCAGGCTCGGGTATTAGTCACTGTTGAAAACAGAGATACAGAAACCATCTTTAATGCAGCAGGGCTTGATTTCGATGTACTGAAAGCATCTGCTATTGCCTACATCAATGCTAATACCTTTGTTCAAAAAGAGAATGCTGGTGAGATGGGACGTAGCGTTTCCTATCGCGATATGCCTAGTGTGTAAAGGAGAATGCTATGACAAAGAAAATAGTAGCTCTAGCAGGGGATGGAATCGGCCCAGAAATCATGGAGGCTGGTTTAGAGGTTCTGGAAGCCCTAGCTGAAAAAACAGGTTTTGACTATGAGATTGATAGACGACCTTTTGGAGGTGCAGGTATCGATGCTGCAGGGCATCCCTTACCTGATGAAACCCTTAAGGTATGTCGTGAAGCAGATGCCATTCTCCTAGCGGCTATCGGTAGTCCTCGGTATGATGGAGCAGCAGTTCGGCCTGAACAAGGCTTGTTGGCTCTCCGTAAGGAACTCAATCTCTATGCCAATATTCGCCCTGTAAAAATCTTTGACAGTCTCAAGCATTTGTCACCACTAAAACCAGAACGAATTGCTGGGGTGGACTTTGTCGTTGTGCGGGAGTTGACAGGCGGGATTTACTTTGGGGATCATATTCTTGAAGAAAGAAAAGCGCGTGATATCAACGACTATAGCTACGAGGAAGTGGAGCGGATTATTCGCAAATCTTTTGATATTGCAAGAAGTCGGAGAAAAATCCTTACCAGCATCGATAAGCAAAATGTGTTGGCAACATCAAAACTCTGGAGGAAAGTAGCTGAGAAGGTCGCACAAGATTTCCCAGATGTGACCTTGGAACATCAGCTGGTGGACTCAGCTGCCATGATCATGATTACCAATCCTGCTAAGTTTGATGTCATCGTGACAGAAAATCTTTTCGGAGATATTCTCTCGGATGAATCAAGCGTCCTATCTGGCACACTTGGAGTTATGCCATCAGCCAGTCATTCTGAAAAAGGTCCAAGTCTTTATGAACCTATTCACGGTTCAGCTCCTGATATTGCAGGTCAAGGAATTGCCAATCCTATCTCCATGATTTTATCAGTGGCCATGATGTTGAGAGACAGTTTTGGACGTTATGAGGATGCGGAACGTATCGAGCGTGCTGTTGAGGAAAGTTTGGCAGCTGGTGTTTTAACAAGAGATATAGGTGGACAGGCTTCGACCAAGGAAATGACGGAAGCTATTATTGCAAGGTTATGAAGTTAGACGAAAAAAATACTTTAGTCCTTTTGATTTGGAATGTCATGGTTTTCTTGATTTATGGCATTGACAAATCTAAGGCAAGGAGAAGAGTTTGGCGCATCCCAGAGAAAATTTTACTCATTTTAGCCTTTACTTGTGGTGGTTTTGGAGCTTGGCTAGCAGGAATCACCTTTCATCACAAGACTAGAAAATGGTACTTTAAAACGGTTTGGCTTCTCGGGATGGTGACCACACTAGTAGTTTTATATGTTATTTGGAGGTAATGGATGGCAGGAAAATCGATTTTTGATAAATTATGGGACCGTCATGTCATCACAGGAGAAGAGGGGCAGCCCCAACTCATGTACGTGGACCAGCATTATATCCACGAAGTGACCAGTCCTCAGGCCTTTCAAGGATTACGAGATGCAGGTCGTAGATTGAGACGACCAGACTTGACATTTGGAACCTTTGACCACAATGTCCCAACAGTCAATATCTATGATATTCGAGATGTGATTTCCAAGGCCCAAATTGATAAGCTTGCTGAAAATGTTGAGGAATTTGGGATCGAACATGCGGCCCACGGTTCTGAAAAGCAAGGTATTGTTCACATGGTTGGTCCAGAAACAGGACGGACCCAACCAGGGAAATTCATCGTATGTGGAGACAGTCATACAGCAACCCACGGGGCTTTCGGAGCTATCGCCTTTGGAATTGGGACCAGTGAGGTCGAGCATGTCTTTGCTACCCAAACCCTCTGGCAGGTCAAACCTAAGAAAATGCTGGTAGAATTCACTGGTGTTCCTCAAAAAGGAGTTTATTCTAAGGATTACATTCTTGCCTTAATTGCCAAGTACGGCGTTGCCTGTGGTGTTGGCTATGTGGTGGAATATCGAGGACAAGCGATTGATGCATTGAGCATGGAAGAGCGAATGACCATCTGCAATATGTCCATCGAGTTTGGCTCTAAGATGGGAATCATGAATCCGGATCAGACAACCTATGATTATCTCAAGGGACGGGAATGTGTTCCCGAAGCTTTTGAGGATGCGGTTGCTGACTGGAAGATGCTTGTCAGTGATGATGATGCCGTTTATGATAAGGTTATTCAGATGGATGTCTCAGACTTGGCTCCTATGGTAACATGGGGAACCAATCCTGCTATGGGGGTTGACTTTGACAGTAGATTCCCAGAAATTAAGGATATGAATGATGAGCGCGCATACAATTACATGGACTTGGAGCCTGGTCAAAAGCCAGCGGATATTGAACTAGGCTATATCTTTATTGGCTCATGTACCAATGCTCGTCTCAGTGACTTGCAGCTGGCTGCGCGATTTGTCAAAGGGAAGAAAATAGCTCCTAACTTAACGGCTATCGTGGTTCCAGGCTCTCGTCCTGTCAAACGAGCTGCTGAGAAGTTGGGCTTGGATAAGGTCTTTTTAGATGCTGGCTTTGAGTGGAGAGACCCAGGTTGCTCAATGTGCCTAGGGATGAATCCGGACAAGGTTCCTGATGGTGTCCACTGCGCCTCGACCAGTAACCGTAACTTTGAAGACAGACAAGGCTTTGGTGCTAAAACCCATCTCTGCAGTCCAGCCATGGCAGCTGCGGCAGCTATCGCAGGGCGCTTCGTAGATGTTCGGCAAATGCCAGAGGCCCAGTAAGGAGAGGATATGGAGAAATTTACAGTTTATACAGGAACGACCGTTCCTCTCATGAATGATAACATCGACACCGACCAAATCCTACCCAAGCAGTTTCTAAAGTTAATTGATAAAAAAGGCTTTGGTAAGTATCTCATGTATGCTTGGCGTTATCTGGACGATAACTACACTGAGGATCCAGATTTTGTCTTTAACCGACCTGAATATCGCAAAGCCAGTATTCTCATTTCAGGGGATAACTTTGGCGCAGGGTCTTCGAGGGAACACGCTGCTTGGGCTCTAGCAGACTACGGTTTTAAGGTCGTGATTGCAGGATCTTTCGGTGATATTCATTACAATAATGAACTCAATAATGGCATGTTGCCTATTGTTCAACCTAGAGAGGTTAGAGAGAAACTAGCCCAACTCAAACCGACCGATCAGGTAACTGTAGACTTGGAACAACAAAAAATCATCTCACCAGTTGGAGAATTCACTTTCGAAATCGATAGTGAATGGAAACACAAGCTCTTAAATGGTTTGGATGATATCGGTATCACTTTGCAGTATGAAGACTTGATTGCTGCTTATGAAAAACAACGACCAGCCTATTGGCAAGATTAGAAGAAAATTAGAAAAGGAAATATAGAACTATGACAAAACACATTCAATGGAACGGAACACTTTCACAAGAAGGCTATGACATTTTAAAAGGTGAGGGCGGATGTATCGTTTGCCCTACTAAAGTTGGTTACATTATCATGACCAGCGACAAGGCAGGACTTGAACGCAAGTTCGCAGCCAAAGAGCGTAACCGTAACAAGCCAGGTGTTGTACTTTGTGGTAGCATGGACGAGCTTCGAGCTTTAGCCCAACTTAACCCAGAAATTGAAGCCTTCTACCAAAAACATTGGGACGAAGACATTCTACTTGGTTGTATCCTTCCATGGAAACCAGAAGCTTTTGAAAAACTTAAAGCATATGGTGATGGCCGTGAAGAACTTATGACTGACGTGCGTGGTACAAGCTGTTTTGTCATCAAGTTTGGTAAAGCTGGTGAACAATTGGCTGCCAAACTTTGGGAAGAAGGTAAGATGGTTTACGCTTCATCTGCAAACCCATCTGGAAAAGGTAACCGTGGTAAGGTAGAAGGTATCGGAGAACGTATCGAAGGAGCAGTGGATCTTGTCATTGAAGCAGACGACTATGTGGCATCTATCCAACCTGACAAAACGATTGAAACTCGCTACGAGCAAGGTGTGATGGTGTCTATGGTTGATAAAGACGGCAAACTCATCCCAGAACAAGGAGGAGCACGTTCAACTTCACCAGCACCAGTTGTAATCCGTAAAGGACTGGATATTGATAAAATCATGATGCACCTGTCGGATACCTTTAACTCATGGGACTACCGTCAGGGAGAGTATTATTAAGATAAAAAAGAAGTCTAGTGTTAAGAGACATTACAGCTCATAATACTAGGCTTTTTTATAGAAATTCTTTTCTTTTTCTATAGAATATGGTATTCTATTTATAAAATATATGTTAATAAGTAATGCTAATATTTAAACATCATTAGTAAAAGGAGTTAGATTGATGAATAAAAGAAAAGTTAGTTTAGAAGATTTTTATAAATGGTATAGTCTAAATAAAGAAGAGTTATTAAATAAGGCAACTGCTGGTGAAAAGTTTAATGATAAATTAAAAGAAGAGTTTCTCCAGGAATGGCCTTTAGATAGGATTTTAACAATGTCAATCGATGAATATGTAATAGGAAAGGGACAGCAAAATAAGTCTTTGTGCTACGCTCTTGAGAAGGGAAAATACAAAAATCTATTTCTTGGAATTTCTGGTGGCTCAGCTTCAAAATTTGGTATTTATTGGAATAAAAAAACAAACAAATATAAAGATCAAGCTAATAATGAGATTTCAGAGTTGGATCAACGATTTTCAAAATTAAAATCAGATTTGTATGAAATTATCAAAGAAGGTATTCGTTTTAACTTTGAAAATCCTATTTTTGATATGAAAAGATCAACAAATGAATTTATTGGTCGTTCTGCTATGGTGACAAAATTACTTTGTATCTATTCTGAGGGAAATCCTTTCTTTGGTGTAAATATTAATAGTCAGAAAGAATTTTGGAGCCACTTTGTTTCTCAGACAAATCAAGGTGGCCCTTATCTGCAAAATCATAAAATAATTGAACTGGTGTCCAAAACTTATCCTGAGTTGGAGCCATCGAAATTAGGAACTATTCTTTTTGAGTATTCTAAGCTTTTTATGGAAAATAAGGAAGAAAATAGTACAATGGATTCATTAAACAATTTTCGTCATCAATTAACCCAATCTCTATTAAAGTCTCCAAACCTCATCCTTCGTGGTGCACCTGGTACAGGAAAAACACACCTTGCTATTGATATTGCAAACGAATTAACAGATGGTAATAAAGATCAAATCGGCTTTGTACAGTTTCACCCATCTTATGACTATACGGATTTTGTCGAGGGTTTGCGCCCAGTATCAAATGGGGATGGAGTTATCGAGTTTAAATTACAAGATGGTATTTTTAAGCAGTTTTGCCGAAAGGCTAAAGAAGCTCAGAAGACTGGAGGACAAGATAATTTTGATGAAACGTGGGCTAAGCTAACGGATGCTATCAATGAAAAGCAAGGACAATACTTCTTCTCTCGTAGTTCTGTTCCAGCCAGTCTAAACAGTCAAGGGAATGTGAAGTTTGATTCTCCTGTTGCTACCAAAGAAAAAGTGTATCTTTTGTACAAGGGTGAAGATACTAATTTAAAGTACGAAACTTATCAAAAAATTGTTTTGGATCACATGAAAGAAAGTTATGGATTATGTGATTATGTATCTCCAACGATTGACACAGACAAGAAATTCGTCTTCATCATCGATGAAATCAACCGTGGTGAGATTTCTAAGATTTTTGGAGAACTCTTTTTCTCAATTGATAAAGGCTATCGTGGTGAAAAGGGAAGTGTATCTACCCAATATGCTAATTTACATGAAACTGATGAGAAATTTTATATCCCTGAAAATGTCTATATTATCGGAACTATGAATGATATAGATAGATCTGTTGATACTTTTGATTTTGCTATGCGTCGTCGTTTCCGATTTGTTGAAGTTACGGCTGAAAGTCAACTTTATATTCTAGATAAAGAACTAGGTGAGTGTGCTGAAGAAGCTAAAACTAGACTAAGAAACTTGAATGCTGCTATTGAAAACGTTCAAGAATTAAACAGTCATTACCATATCGGACCAAGTTATTTCTGTGAGTTGCAGTATATAGATTTTGACTATGAATTACTCTGGTCTGATTATCTCAAACCACTTTTGGAAGATTATGTACGTGGTTCTTATGATGAAGCTGAAACTCTAGAAACATTGAAAAAAGCATTCGATCTGACAAAGAATGAGCAAAAAGATCAGACAGTAGCTGATGACAATGAAGGCGATGAAAACGATGATGCGGATCACTGATAATCAACACAAGATTGTTAAAGAAGAATTTGTTGAAGAATATCCTAAACTAAGCAATCTTCTTTTAGACAGAACCTTGGAAAGTCTATCCCAAGATGAACGTGTTTTCATTTTTCCAAATGATTTGAAGAATTCTCCTGACTTAGAAAAGGACCAAAAAATCTTTGAAACAGTTAATCAGGAAATCAAGACAGGAAATGTGATTGGTTTTCTGGGTTGTGGTCAGGAAAGATTAACGATTTCCTCTCGTTTTTCTGATGAGAGTAATGACCATTTTTTGCATTATCTCTTACACAAGGTTCTTCATATCAATCTCACTAGTTTAGATGTTGCTTTGTCTCGTGAAGAGAGGCTTTATCAACTTTTGATGTATCTCTTCCCCAAGTATCTACAAGCTGCTATTCAAAAAGGTCTTTATAAGGAATACCATCGATTTTCTCATAATGACAGTAATGTTAAGGGAGTGATTGATGTAAGAAACCATCTCAAGAAAAACCTTCCTTTCACGGGAAATATTGCCTACACAACGAGAGAGTTCACCTATGACAATCCCCTCATGCAGTTGGTCCGTCATACTATTGAATACATTAAGAACCAGAAAAGTATTGGTCAAGGGGTACTAGATAATCTCTCAACTAGTCGTGAAACCGTAGCTGAAATCGTGCGTGTAACGCCCTCTTATAAACTAGCTGATCGTGCTAAGATTATTTGGGGAAATCAATCTAAACCTATACGTCATGCATACTTTCACGAGTACAGAAAGTTACAAGAACTTTGTCTGATGATCCTAAACCAAGAAAAGCACGGCTTAGGGTATCAAGATCAAAAAATTCATGGTATTCTTTTTGATGTTGCCTGGCTTTGGGAAGAGTATGTTCATACCTTGTTGCCAAAAGATTTCATCCATCCACGGAATAAAGAAAAATTAGGTGGTATTTCGGTATTTTCTGTTGGGAAACGGAAAGTATATCCAGATTTTTATGATAGAGAACGAAAGATTGTTCTAGATGCTAAATATAAAAAACTAGAGTTCACTGAAAAAGGTATCAACCGTGAGGACTTATTCCAGCTGATTTCCTATTCTTATATTTTAAAAGCTGAGAAGGCTGGTCTTGTTTTTCCGAGCAAGGACAAGGTTGTTGATAATGAGATAGGAAAGCTAGTAGGTTATGGAGCTTTGTTGAAGAAATGGTCTATCCAAATTCCTCAGAAGTCTTCATCTTATCGTGAATTTTGTGAAATGCTGGAAAACTCCGAAGAAAGTTTTAAAAGGAATATTACTAAAGAAGTGGGGAGAAAATAATCTCTCCTTTCTTTTGTTATTTACACAATAAAAACCGAACGATATATTTTAATTTATAAAATAATTTGACAAAAACTGTACTTTAGTTTATAATAAATTAAGGAAACGTCGGAAAAGGCGTAGTGATGCGAGAGCATAGGTAGGTCATTACAAAAGAAACGAGACATCGATATGTTAAATGAATTTCCAATTTTTGATTACGAAGATATTCAATTGATTCCAAATAAATGTGTGATTAAAAGCCGTGCAGAAGCAGATACAAGTGTCACTCTAGGAAATCACACCTTCAAACTACCTGTTGTACCTGCAAATATGCAGACGATTTTGGATGAAAATGTAGCAGAGCAACTAGCTAAAGGTGGTTACTTCTACATTATGCACCGTTTTGATGAAGCAGGACGTATTCCTTTTATCAAACGCATGCACGATCAAGGGCTCATTGCTTCTATCTCTGTCGGTGTTAAGGACTATGAGTATGATTTCGTTAGCCAGCTCAAGTCTGATGCTCCAGAATACATCACGATTGACATTGCTCATGGTCATGCAGATAGCGTGATTTCTATGATTCAACACATCAAGAAAGAATTGCCGGATACTTTTGTTATTGCTGGAAATGTGGGAACACCAGAAGCTGTGCGTGAATTGGAGAATGCTGGTGCGGATGCTACTAAGGTTGGAATCGGTCCTGGTAAGGTTTGTATCACCAAGGTCAAGACTGGTTTTGGTACAGGTGGTTGGCAGTTGGCTGCCCTTCGTTGGTGTGCCAAGGCTGCCCGTAAACCGATTATTGCTGATGGAGGGATTCGTACTCACGGCGATATTGCCAAGTCTATCCGTTTCGGTGCCAGCATGGTTATGATTGGTTCCCTCTTTGCAGGACACATCGAAAGTCCAGGGAAAACGATTGAAGTCGATGGTGAACAGTTCAAAGAGTACTACGGTTCAGCCTCACAATATCAAAAAGGTGCTTATAAAAATGTGGAAGGCAAACGCATCTTGCTTCCTGCCAAAGGTCATCTGCAAGACACTTTAACTGAGATGGAACAAGACCTTCAAAGTGCTATTTCTTATGCAGGTGGACGTCAGGTTGCTGACCTTAAACACGTTGATTATGTGATCGTGAAAAATTCCATCTGGAATGGGGATGCTTCCCACTAAGACGGGCTATCTGACCAGAAAAAAACTTGTTATTAGAACAGATTTTTGTTATAATAAAACAAGTTTCCACCCTTAGTGTAATGGATATCACGTAAGATTCCGGTTCTTGAGATGGGGGTTCGATTCCCTCAGGGTGGATGTAAACATCCTAAAAAAGCCTTTAATAGGGCTTTTTTCTTTACACAGCCCTAAATTGGCCCTTAAAACTGAAAATCTCTTTTTAAAGAATGCCCAAATGCTTTCCAGTCCCATTTTAAAGTGACTCAGGGGGCTTTTTTTGATATAATAAAAAGGACTGTTATCAGTTAGAAAGAGGTTGGTATGAAAGAATTACAAACTGTACTAAAGAACCATTTTGCAATCGAATTTGCAGACAAAAATTTACTGGAAACTGCCTTTACTCATACGAGTTATGCCAATGAGCACCGCCTCTTAAAAATTTCACACAATGAACGCTTGGAATTTTTAGGAGACGCTGTTCTACAGTTATTGATTTCAGAATATCTGTATAAAAAATATCCTAAAAAGCCTGAGGGTGATTTGTCTAAACTCCGTGCCATGATTGTCCGTGAGGAGAGCTTGGCTGGTTTTGCACGTGATTGCCAGTTTGACCAGTTTATCAAGCTGGGTAAGGGGGAAGAAAAATCTGGTGGTCGCAATCGTGATACCATTCTTGGTGATGCCTTTGAAGCCTTTCTCGGTGCCCTCCTTTTGGACAAGGATGTGGCCAAGGTCAAGGAATTTATCTATCAAGTCATGATTCCTAAGGTTGAAGCAGGCGAATTTGAGATGATTACAGACTACAAAACCCATCTCCAAGAGTTGCTTCAGGTTAATGGGGATGTGGCTATTCGTTATCAGGTGATTTCTGAAATGGGTCCTGCCCACGATAAGGTCTTTGATGTAGAAGTTCTTGTCGAAGGTAAGAGCATTGGTCAAGGTCAAGGTCGTTCTAAGAAACTAGCAGAGCAGGAAGCTGCCAAAAATGCCGTTGAGAAAGGGCTGGATTCATGTATTTAAAGGAAATCGAAATTCAGGGATTCAAGTCTTTTGCTGACAAGACTAAGGTCGTTTTTGACCAAGGAGTGACGGCAGTTGTTGGTCCCAATGGATCTGGAAAGTCGAATATTACAGAAAGTCTGCGTTGGGCCTTGGGGGAGTCAAGTGTTAAGAGTCTCCGTGGCGGCAAGATGCCGGATGTCATTTTTGCTGGAACTGAAAGTCGCAAACCGCTCAATTATGCTTCTGTAGTTGTGACTCTGGATAATAATGATGGATTTATCAAGGACGCAGGTCAAGAAATCAGGGTGGAACGCCATATCTATCGTAGTGGAGATAGCGAATATAAGATTGACGGCAAGAAAGTCCGTCTGCGTGATATTCATGATCTTTTCTTGGATACAGGTTTGGGACGAGATTCCTTCTCTATCATTTCCCAAGGGAAGGTTGAGGAGATTTTCAACTCCAAGCCTGAAGAACGCAGAGCTATTTTTGAAGAAGCTGCAGGAGTTTTAAAATACAAGACTCGTCGAAAAGAAACTGAGAGTAAACTACAACAAACTCAGGATAATTTAGACCGCTTAGAGGACATTATCTACGAGTTGGATAATCAAATCAAGCCTCTTGAGAAGCAAGCTGAAAATGCTCGTAAATTTCTAGACTTGGAAGGACAACGCAAGGCTATTTATTTAGACGTTCTGGTTGCTCAAATCAATGAAAATAAAGCTGAACTAGACTCGACAGAAGAAGAGTTAGCTCAGGTTCAGGAACTCTTGATGAGCTATTACCAAAAGCGTGAAAAATTAGAAGAAGAAAATCAAACTCTTAAAAAGCAACGCCAAGATTTACAGGCTGAAATGGCCAAAGACCAAGTCAGTTTGATGGATTTGACCAGTCTGATTAGTGATTTAGAGAGAAAATTAGCCCTATCGAAACTGGAATCTGAGCAAGTAGCTCTGAATCAACAGGAAGCACAAGCTCGTTTGGCTGCTTTGGAGGATAAGAGAAATTCACTCAGCAAAGAAAAATCTGATAAGGAAAGCTCTTTAGCTCTCTTAGAAGAAAATCTAGTCCAAAATAATCAAAAACTTAATCGTTTAGAAGCTGAGTTGCTGGCTTTTTCAGATGATCCTGATCAGATGATTGAGCTATTACGTGAACGCTTTGTGGCGCTTTTACAAGAAGAAGCGGATGTCTCAAACCAACTGACTCGCATCGAGAATGAGTTGGAAAATAGTCGTCAGCTTTCTCAAAAACAAGCAGATCAATTAGAAAAGCTGAAAGAACAGTTGGCTACAGCTAAAGAGAAGGCTAGTCAGCAAAAGGCGGATCTTGAAACTGCCAAGGAGCAAGTTCAAAAATTATTGGCTGACTATCAAGCTATTGCCAAGGAGCAAGAGGAGCAGAAATCTTCCTATCAAGCTCAACAAAGTCAACTATTTGACCGTCTGGATAATCTCAAAAACAAGCAGGCCAGAGCTCAGAGTTTGGAAAATATTCTGAGAAATCATAGTAACTTTTATGCAGGTGTTAAGAGTGTTCTCCAAGAAAAAGCTCGCCTTGGTGGGATTATTGGTGCAGTCAGTGAGCACTTGACCTTTGATGTGCATTATCAAACTGCTCTGGAAATCGCACTGGGAGCGAGCGGTCAGCATATCATCGTAGAAGATGAACATGCAGCAACTAGAGCAATTGATTTTCTCAAACGAACTAGAGCTGGTCGTGCGACCTTCCTTCCTTTGACCACTATTAAGGCGCGTACGATTTCTAGTCAGAACCAAGATGCTATTGCTACAAGTCCAGGATTTCTGGGTATGGCTGATGAGCTGGTGACATTCGATACTAGACTGGAAGCCATTTTCAAGAATTTGCTAGCTACGACGGCTATCTTTGATACCGTAGAACAGGCTCGTGCGGCTGCTCGCCAGGTTCGTTACCAGGTCCGTATGGTGACATTGGATGGGACAGAGCTGCGCACAGGTGGTTCCTATGCAGGTGGAGCCAACCGCCAGAATAACAGTATTTTTATCAAGCCAGAACTGGAGCAATTACAAAAAGAAATTGCTGAAGAAGAAGCAAGTCTTCGTTCAGAAGAAGCATCTTTGAAGACCTTGCAAGACCAGATGGCTAGATTGACCGAATCATTAGAAGCCATCAAATCTCAAGGAGAGCAGGCACGTATTCAGGAACAGGGCTTGTCCCTCGCTTATCAGCAAACCAGTCAGCAAGTTGAAGAACTGGAAACTCTTTGGAAACTCCAAGAAGAGGAATTAAATCGTCTTTCTGAGGGAGATTGGCAAGCAGACAAGGAAAAATGCCAAGAGCGTCTTGCTACAATCGCAAGTGACAAGCAAAATCTGGAAGCTGAGATTGAAGAGATTAAGTCTAATAAAAACGCCATCCAAGAACGCTATCAAAACTTGCAGGAAGAGGTAGCGCAAGCTCGCTTGCTTAAGACAGAACTGCAAGGACAAAAACGTTATGAAGTAGCTGATATTGAACGTCTAGGCAAGGAATTAGACAATTTAGATATCGAACAAGAGGAAATCCAGCGCCTTCTCCAAGAAAAAGTTGACAATCTTGAGAAAGTTGATACGGATTTGCTCAGTCAACAGGCTGATGAAGCCAAAGTTCAGAAAACAAATCTCCAACAAGGTTTGATTCGCAAGCAGTTTGAGTTGGATGATATTGAAGGTCAACTGGATGATATTGCTAGTCATTTGGATCAGGCTCGCCAGCAGAATGAAGAGTGGATTCGTAAGCAAACTCGTGCTGAAGCCAAGAAAGAAAAGGTCAGCGAGCGCTTGCGCTATCTACAGAGTCAGCTAACAGACCAGTATCAGATTAGCTATACAGAAGCTTTAGAAAAGTCTCATGAGTTGGAGAATCTCAATCTGGCAGAGCAAGAGGTTAAAGATTTAGAGAAGGCTATTCGATCACTGGGTCCTGTCAACTTAGAAGCTATTGAACAGTACGAAGAAGTTCACAACCGTCTGGATTTCCTAAATAGCCAGCGAGATGATATTTTATCAGCGAAAAATCTACTCCTAGAGACTATCACAGAGATGAATGATGAGGTTAAGGAACGCTTTAAATCAACCTTTGAGGCCATTCGTGAGTCCTTTAAAGTGACCTTCAAGCAGATGTTTGGCGGAGGTCAGGCTGACCTGATTTTGACTGAAGGAGACCTTCTGACAGCTGGGGTTGAGATTTCTGTTCAACCACCAGGTAAGAAAATCCAATCACTCAACCTCATGAGTGGTGGTGAAAAAGCTCTATCGGCTCTTGCTTTGCTTTTCTCCATTATCCGTGTCAAGACTATTCCGTTTGTCATCTTGGATGAGGTAGAGGCTGCGCTTGACGAAGCCAATGTTAAACGTTTTGGGGATTACCTCAACCGCTTTGACAAGGACAGCCAGTTTATCGTCGTAACCCACCGTAAGGGAACCATGGCAGCGGCTGATTCCATCTATGGAGTGACTATGCAAGAATCAGGTGTCTCAAAAATTGTTTCGGTGAAGTTAAAAGATTTGGAAGAAACAGTAGACTAGTTACCAAACGATAGCATCTCTTAGGGATGCTATTTTTTAAAACTAACATCTTGAATGATTTTTTAAGGTCAGTTCAGGAGTAAAAGACGACATTTGGGATTTCCTTTTAGCGAAAAGGCTTTCTCTATGATATAATAGTTTCATGATTACAACAGTACCTATAAAAAATGAAAAAGACATCGCAGTACCTGATAAAACAGTTCTTGTATTAGGCTATTTTGACGGTATTCATAAGGGACATCAGAAGCTTTTTGAAGTAGCTAGCAAGGCTTCTATGAAAGAATATCTACCAGTTGTCGTGATGACCTTTACAGAGTCGCCTAAGCTCGCATTACAGCCTTACAAGCCAGAATTAATGCTTCATATTGTCAGCCATGAAGAACGGGAACATAAGATGAAATGGCATGGAGTAGAGGCTCTTTTCTTACTTGACTTTAGTAGTAAATTTGCTAGTTTAACGGGTCAAGAGTTCTTTGATACCTATGTTAGAGCATTAAAACCAGCGATTATCGTAGCGGGATTTGATTACACGTTTGGTTCTGATAAGAAAACTGCGGATGATTTGAAGGATTATTTTGATGGAGAAATCATCATTGTTCCTCCTGTTGAGGATGAAAAGGGGAAAATTAGTTCTACTCGTATTCGTCAAGCTATTCTGGATGGAGATGTCAGAGAAGCTGCTCATTTACTTGGCACCCCTCTACCATCACGTGGAATGGTTGTTCATGGGAATGCTCGTGGACGTACGATCGGTTATCCAACAGCAAACTTAGTTTTAAGAGATCGAACCTATATGCCAGCAGATGGTGTTTACGTAGTCGATATCGAAGTGCAGCGTAAAAGATATCGTGGAATGGCGAGTGTCGGGAAAAATGTTACTTTCGATGGAGAAGAGCCACGTTTTGAAGTCAATATTTTTGATTTTTCAGATGACATTTACGGTGAAACAGTTATTGTTTACTGGCTAGACCGTGTCCGTGAAATGGTCAAATTTGACTCTGTTGAAGAACTGGTAGATCAACTCCAGAAAGATGAAGAAATTGCTTGGAATTGGAAGGATGGAGAGTAGGATGTTTAAAAAGTGAACCATATTTTGTGTTTGCTTTTTTTATTTTTGGAAGAAATTCTTACAGATATAAACCTAATTGAAGCTTTGTTCGAAATCTGTTAAAATAGGGATATTAATAACTTTAAAAAATAAAGAAAAGAGATTATATGATTACAGGTGAATTAAAAAATAAAATTGATCAGTTGTGGGAAATGCTTTGGACTGAAGGTAACGCAAATCCACTAACAAATATTTAATATATGACATAAAGAGAAAAATCATAATTGACAATTCAAAAATCTCTGGAAGAATTGGAAACCTTGAAAAAATCACTTATGCAGAAGTATTTTGGTTAAGATTTGAGATGAGATAGCAGTTTTACACTATCATTGTAATTACCGTACTTATTTGTTACAATACTTCAAAGGAGGAAATCATATGGCAGTAAAAACAAGAAAACAAGGAAATTCAATTACCATTACGATTCCCAGTGAATTCAATATTCCAAGTGACGAAATTATCTTTATTCCTGAAGAGTCTGGACATCAGATTTCTTATGTTTCTGATGATGCCTTTGATTTAAAACTGGATACAATTTTTGATGAATACGATGAAGTTTTCAAAGCTTTGGTGGAAAAATGACAGTATATTTAACGGAAGAGTAAATTGAAAAAATCAATGCTTTAGTAATTCAACGGTATTCTCCAAATAAGCAAATTCAAACAGTTAGTCCTTCAGCGTTAAATATGATTGTGAACTTACCAGAATAATTTGGTTTTAGTAAACCTTTTTATCCAACAATTTTTGATAACGCAACAATATTATTTGTCCGATTGATAAAGAAGTATGTTTTTGCCAATGCCAATAAGCGAACAGCCTTTTATGTTTTGGTTCAATTTTTACAATTAAATGGTTATCACTTTTCTTTTTCTGCGGAAGAAGCTGCTGATATGTGTGTGACTATAGTGGTAGGAGCTTTAACTGATGAAAAAATGATAAGCTATTCTAAATGGGTTTCTCAACATTTTATTAGAGAAAAAATTAAAAAATAAGCTAGTATGTTGGATTGAAATGAGCATAAGAAAAAATGAAGAGACAATATTAGAATTCTGTAATGCAGAAACTCTGATATTGTCTCTTTTTAAAACACGCGATACACATAGGGATTCTCTGGTTTATCGACTTTGGTAAAGCTGTCAATTTCCAATGTTGGGAGGTTTTGTTTGAGTTCTTTATGATAGTGATTGACCAGTTTTCCTTTGGCTGTTATCCAAGTGTTATTCTCATACTGACGGGTATTTCCCTTGGTTAGCAATCCATAGACACCAGAATCCGCGATACAATGGATAATGCCGAAGCGGAACAGAAATTGGCTATTGGCATGACTAGGGTCATTATAGACAAAGCCTGTGAACTGGACTGTCTTACCCTCAAACTCATCTGGATAGTCGTAGATAGCCTCCATGACTTCCATATAGTTTTCATTAGTGATCTGAATACTATCTTGGGACAAGTATTTATCCGCCGCAGTTCGCATTTCCTTTTCATAAGCTGATTTTGAAAAATAAGAACTGGTATCTGGTTTCAAATATTGGCTTGTCGTTCCTTCACTTGTCTGAATGGCTTGATCCGTGCCTTCTGATAAGGGGAAGTGATAGCCTTTGGCAGAAACGGTCTGAGAATCCAAGCTAACAGTTGGAAAAGTTAAACCGACGACAAGTGGAATAGCCAGAAGAGCAACACTAGTAACCTTCGACAATCGGCTGTTCAGATGACTGTGGGTTTTGACTTGCTTCATCCAGATATACAGTTGAACAATTGCCAAAATAAAGGAAAGCACCATGGAAATATAGGCCAGATAGGAATAGTGCATGTTGATGTACTGGTTTAATTTGCCCGACAAATGGAGATAAATGGTCAGTTCAAAATAGCCAGCTAAAACTAAAAATCGAATCATAGGATGACTCCAATCAAGAGAGAATAGACTAAAACGACCAGAGTCACAATCGTAATGAAGTGACTGATAAAGCGTGCTTTCAAGTAATTTTTCATCATGAGAATATTTTTGATATCCAGCATTGGGCTAATAACGAGAAAGGCTAGAACCGGTGCCAAACCGAAACTCGAGAGAAGAGAAGCACCGATAAAGGCATCCGCCTCACTACAGAGCGAAAGAAGAAAGGCCAAAAGCATCAAGAGCAAGATGGCAAAAAGAGGGGTCGCACTGATAGAAGTCAGAATCCGAGTCGGAACGTAGACCTGTATAACAGAGGCAAAGAGACAGCCGAATACCAAGTAACGTCCCGTATCAAAAAATTCATCAATGGCCTGCACAAAGACCTGAAAAACTTTTTTTGCAGGGTTCAAGTGAGAAAAATCGTGCTTATGACAGGTCAAACGGTTTTCTTTTTGAATGGGTTCTTGCCAGAAAAATCCTAGAAAAATCCCAAGTATCACAGCCACAACAATGGATCCCAGAGCCCGTAACAGGGCGACGTGGAAGGAGTTGCCAAAGGCAGAATAGGTCGCAAAGAGGACAATAGGATTAATAACAGGTGCTGTTACGAGAAAGGGAACAGCCGTGTAACTGGGGACCTTCTTTTCCAGAAAACGATTGATAATGGGGACGATTCCACATTCACAAGAAGGGAAAAGTATCCCAACGAAGGTCCCAAAAAAGATTCTCCCCCAACGATTGCGAGGGAGAAAATGATAAACTTTTTCAGGTGTGATATAAACCTCAATCAGTCCTGAAACAATACTTCCTATCAGAACGAAGGGTAGGGCTTCAATGATTATAGAGAGAAAAATAGCCCCAGTCTGAAGCACACTAGATGGGAGTTGTTGGAAAGCAGTCATCTAGTTTTTCTTTTCTGCTTTGGCTTTTTTCTCTTTGTCATCAGGGAAAGTGACTTGTTTCAAATCAGGGAGTTTCGCAAACTCTTCAAACATCTTGTCCAAGTCGTCCGTTTTTGTAAATTTTACAGCCATAGGTGTACCTCGATTCTAAATTCTACCTCTATTATACTATTATTTTGAGGAAAAGGGAAAAGTTAAAATTGAGGATCTAACGAATAATAGAGCGTGATATATCCTAATATACACTATGATTGTGATATAATAATTGTGGAATAACGGAGGAAATGATGGAACATAAAAAGATCGGTCAGGTGACTGACGAAGTAAAAGAAATTTTTAATATTGTTCTTGAAGCTAGTGATATCAAAGTTAACAAAGAAGGTTTAAGAAGTCATATGTTGAAACGGAATCATAATGATGTGATTCATCATATTGAAGACCTGGAACTTATACTAAGTAATCCAGATTTCGTTGGGGTCAATCCACGAGAGAAAGATGCTAGTTTTGAATATGTTAAAAGATTTGATGATAATGTTCTTGTTGCCATCAAGTTACATAAAAGTGGAGATTTCTTTTATGTTCCGACCATGTATCGCTTACAAGATTTCAAGTTACAAAGTCGTATCAAGTCTGGTAGATTGAGAAAACTTGACAAAAAAAGTAGATAGTGCTAGAATAACATTAACGAAAGACATTTGAGGGCAGAAAGGTTCCTGCCGCACCTTGAAAAAGGTATCCGAGATGCTGGGTACACCGACCAGCCAAGTGTCCGTTATTTCAAAGGAGGGGCTTAAATGCTCCTTTTTTGTTTAAAAATTTCAAAAAAGATTATCCCCTCCGCAGGCTCAGGCTTGCGATTTTTTTATTTCTCAAAAACACGCATTTTGGACGATTAGAAACAGAAATTACAATCCTATTGTTCAAAAAAGGGTTTTCTTGAAGAATAGAGAGGGAGAATAGTGGCGCATTATTGTCAAAAATAAAAACAGTGAAAATTTAATCACTAATCCTTTTGTAATCTAGTAGAATTTTAAATTGAAACCTTCTCAATAAATAGAATATTGAAGTGAAGCAAATTTATTCACCAACTTATGTTTTAAAATTGTAAGAGATAATTTGAATAATATTAGCTTGTGGTATAATAGATTTATGGATAAAAAATATGAAAAAATCTCCCAAGATTTGGGAGTGACTTTAAAGCAAATTGATACTGTCCTAAGTTTGACAGCTGAAGGGGCGACTATTCCCTTTATTGCACGTTATCGCAAGGACATGACTGGTAGTCTGGATGAGGTGGCGATTAAGGCCATTATTGACTTGGATAAAAGTCTGACCAATCTCAACGACCGTAAGGAAGCTGTTTTAGCTAAGATTCAAGAACAAGGCAAGTTAACCAAGGAATTGGAAGAAGCTATCTTGGCTGCCGAAAAATTAGCAGACGTTGAAGAGCTTTATCTTCCATACAAGGAAAAGCGTCGGACCAAGGCAACTATTGCCCGTGAAGCTGGACTCTTCCCACTTGCTCGCTTGATTTTGCAGAATGTAGCTGGCTTAGAGAGGGAAGCTGAAAAGTTCGTCTGTGAAGGATTTGCGACTGGTAAGGAGGCCTTGGCTGGTGCAGTTGATATCTTGATCGAAGCCTTATCGGAAGATGTGGCCTTGCGTTCCATGACTTATCAGGAAGTTCTGAGACACTCTAAACTCACTTCTCAAGTCAAGGATGAAAGTCTTGATGAAAAGCAGGTTTTTCAGATTTATTATGATTTTTCTGAGACGGTTGGAAATATGCAGGGTTATCGTACCTTGGCCCTCAATCGTGGGGAGAAACTTGGTGTCTTGAAGGTCGGTTTTGAACATGCGACAGACCGTATTCTTGCCTTCTTTGCTGCTCGTTTTAAGGTAAAAAATGCCTACATAGATGAGGTAGTTCAGCAATCTGTTAAGAAAAAAGTCTTGCCTGCTATCGAGCGTCGTATTCGGACAGAACTAACTGAGAAAGCAGAAGAAGGAGCTATCCAACTCTTTTCTGACAACCTACGCAATCTCCTCTTGGTTGCTCCACTGAAAGGGCGCGTGGTTCTAGGATTTGACCCTGCCTTTCGTACAGGTGCCAAGCTAGCTGTCGTGGATACAACAGGAAAAATGCTGATAACTCATGTCATCTATCCTGTTAAACCAGCCTCTGCTCGTCAGATTGAAGAAGCCAAGAAAGACTTAGCCGACCTGATTGGTCAGTACAGGGTGGAAATTATTGCTATCGGAAATGGAACTGCCAGTCGGGAAAGTGAAGCCTTTGTGGCGGAAGTTCTTAAAGATTTTTCTGAGGTTAGTTATGTTATCGTCAATGAAAGTGGTGCTTCTGTCTATTCTGCCAGTGAACTTGCTCGTCAGGAGTTTCCAGACTTGACCGTTGAAAAACGCTCTGCCATTTCTATCGCCCGTCGTTTGCAAGATCCTCTTGCGGAATTGGTCAAAATCGATCCTAAGTCAATTGGTGTCGGTCAATACCAACATGATGTCAGCCAGAAGAAATTGTCTGAAAGTCTGGATTTTGTCGTGGATACCGTGGTGAACCAAGTCGGTGTTAATATTAATACGGCCAGCCCAGCTCTTCTTTCACACGTAGCTGGACTCAATAAAACCATTTCTGAAAATATCGTCAAATACCGTGAGGAAGAGGGAAAAATCACTTCACGCGCCCAAATCAAGAAAGTTCCTCGTCTGGGTGCTAAGGCTTTTGAACAGGCAGCTGGTTTCCTTCGTATCCCTGAAAGTAGCAACATCCTTGATAATACAGGAGTTCACCCAGAAAATTACGTTGCCGTTAAGGAACTCTTCAAACGTTTAGATATTAAAGACCTAAACGAAGAAGCCCAAGGCAAACTCAAGTCGCTTTCAGTCAAGGAAATGGCGCAAGAGCTAGACCTTGGACCAGAAACTCTTAAAGATATCATTGCAGACCTTCTCAAACCAGGTCGAGATTTCCGTGATTCCTTTGATGCACCTGTGCTTCGCCAAGATGTCCTAGATATCAAAGATCTAGTGGTAGGCCAGAAGCTAGAGGGTGTGGTGCGTAATGTAGTTGACTTTGGTGCCTTCGTTGACATTGGAATTCACGAAGACGGCTTGATTCACATTTCCCATATGAGTCGCAAATTTATCAAACATCCTAGCCAAGTAGTGTCAGTCGGAGATTTGGTAACGGTTTGGGTTAAGAAAATCGATACTGAACGTGAAAAAGTCAATCTGTCGCTGCTAGCTCCAAATGAAACTGACTGATTATGTTAAGCAGGTTTCACTAGAAGACTTCGGCAGACCTTTTATCCATCATGCCCAGTGGAATTCTCGTTTACGTTCGACAGGTGGGCGATTTTTCCCAAAAGATGGGCATTTGGATTTTAATCCCAAGGTTTATCAGGAATTAGGGTTAGATATTTTTAGGAAAATTGTCCGACATGAACTCTGTCATTATCACCTCTATTTTCAAGGGAAGGGCTATCAACACAAGGATCGGGATTTTAAGGAACTGTTGAAAGCAGTGGATGGATTACGCTTTGTTCCAACCTTGCCCAATAGCCACTCTAAACCACTCAAGCTTTATCGTTGCCAATCCTGCCAGCAAAGGTATCAGCGCAAGAGAAGGATTGATACTAAACGCTATCGCTGTGGAGTTTGTCGAGGTAAATTGCTACTAGTAAATCAGCCTGAGGACTGATGAAAGCCGAGCCTACCCGTGATATACTATGTCTAACCTAGCAGAAAGAGGAAATATCATGAACAGTAAATTTTATAAAATGAGACGAAATCGCATGATTTCAGGAGTTTTGGCAGGTCTGTCAGACAAGTGGAACTTTGATGTTACTCTTGTTCGTTTTCTGTTTGCCATTTTTACAGTTGCAAACTTTGGACTTGGCGTGATTATCTATATCATCCTAGCTTCTATCATGCCTACCAAGGAAGAAATCGAAGCAGAAATGTACGGAACAGGCCCACGAAAACGCAAAGAAGCCCAAGCCATTGACGATAATGAAGGCTGGTTTTGGTGAGGTAAATAAGGAAATATTTATTATTTGCACTATTTAAAAGAAGTGACATAAATGACTGAAAATCCCTTGTTGCTATTTAGCGACAAGGGATTTTGGTATTTAATTATAATCTGTTTCGTCTTTAGAAAGACGAATTACCTGATCAGCCATTTTCCAAATACTAGGATTGTGAGTTGCGATGATGATTGTTCTATTAGCATTGCGAAGTTCAAGGAGAAGTTCCATAATTTCCTTGGAATTTTTAGGATCTAGTGAGGCGGTTGGTTCATCAGCTAGAATTAAAGGAGGATTTTTTAGGATAATCTTGGCAAGTGCTACGCGTTGAGCTTCACCACCAGATAATTCATAGATTTTTTGGTTGAGACTTAGATAATCCAGTCTTACAGCTTGCAGTGCTTGAAGAAAAAGTCTCTCTTTTTCTTGTTTCTTGTTCTTTTTTTTACCAATCATTCCCAGCTCAAGGTTTTCTCGAATGGTCTGACTTTCTAATAGTCCAAAGTTCTGGAAGAGATAGCCTAGTTCATTACGATAATATTCCTCATTTTTTATTGAAGTCAAAGGATTTCCTTTGTAAAATATTTCCCCTTTGTCGAAAGTTTCTAGTTTTGCTAGCATATTCAGCAAAGTGGTTTTTCCACAACCACTATCTCCTATCAAAGCATACACCATACCACTTTGAAAGTTAAGACTCAAGTCTGAAAAAATGACACGAGAACCAAATTGTTTCCAAATATGTTGTAATTCAATCATACTATCCTCCTTTGATAATACTAGCATAAGTTTTAGTTTCCTTTTTATCACAAATTTTTAATAGAAGAATAGCTAAACTTGAAAAGCTGAGAAATAGAAACAGCGTAATCCATAAATTCTTAGAGATATATAGTGCTATACTACTTCCAATGAAGAGAGCGATTATCTGAGAAATGATATATCTGCTATGTAATTCTAAGAAATAATAGCCAGCTATTTTTTTCAAGAATATGGCTTTGCGAAAGGCTTCAAAATAGAGTAGGTTTAAACTTGTAAAAAGTAAAATTGAAGTCAAGATAGCAAAAATACCACTCGCTAAATTACTATAAATTTCGATTTTAATTTTTTGATTTAACTGGAGGTAGGTCTCTCTAGCAAAGGATAATCTTGAAATCATAGGATCAAGTTGATAGTACTTCAAAAGTTCTTGTGTTTGCTGTAAATCGGTAAAATAGAGATATTCTAGATTCGTAAACCAAAATATAGAAGAATCTTTTCCAAGTGCCTTAGGAGAAACTACGATAAAAATAGGGGTTGACAACCATTGATCATAAGAAATATGGGTAGTATTATAAATGAATACATCTTTTTTTTGATCAGTATAAGTTATACTAACTTCGACTCTATGCTTTGTATCACTACTGTATAATCGATTAGTTAAATCTTCTTGTATGTTTTGTTTTATTTGTTCCTCATTTTTCTTTTGTTCTTGAGGTAGTATTACAAGAACCTGTCCATCGTTTAGATTATTGATTTTTTTAAAGGTTTCTGATGTTAACTCTATACCTTCTTTTTTGAAGTAGTCAGGTGTTACATAGAGAATATTTTTCCCTTCCAAGTCATAGGGATTTTGTTCAGAATCATTATGAGTTGAAAGAGAATGTTTTATAGCTTGAATAGCGAGATTATGTTTGACTAGAAAGGCATTTCCATTTTCTAAAGAATATTGAATAAAGTCAAACCATTTATTGGCATTCATTTTGAGTTCATCTATATTTTTTCTTTGACTTGAACGACCTGTTTGAAGATTAACAATATTGGAGTGTTGTTTCCAAGTAGCTTGTCCAGCCTCATTTTTCATAAATATATGATGATAAATGGACAAGCGCCCAAATCCTACAATAACTAATAAGATAGACAGAGCTTGACCAAAGTAAAGAATACGTAAGATTGACTTAATTGGTAATTTTCCTTTAATGATAGAGATAAGATGAACTCTTTTCAAAGAAATAGTAAAAAGAAAAGCGATGAGAAGACTTAGCAAGAGAAGCAGGCTATTATAAAAAATAAATAGTATTACGAAAAAAGTCTGAATTTCATAAGGATAGCCTAGGTAAATTACTAAAACACTAGCTATTAGGAAAGCAGGCAAGCCGAAAAGAAGGATATCAAGTCCGTCTCTTATGATAGAACGAAAGAAGAGATTTCTGAGATGTTCTCCATTAATCAGTCTTATTCCTGATTGAGAGAGAGATTGAATCTGTCCGATAACAATAAGTGATAAAAAGGTTAATAAAAAAATGAAAAGACTAGTAAGTTGATTGGGTTGGGCAATGAGGGCCAATACGAAGGAGACTCTATTATTTTCAAATGTGTTAACTTTTTCTAGTCCAAGTTGTTTAAGGTGAATAGCTAATTCTTGATTTGTTAGCGATCCACTGATAATATTGTAATTGTTGAGAAGATTACTTTTATTGATACTTTCTTGACTTGCTTGAGGCATCCAGTCTGGAAGTTTTCCATCTCCAAAAACTTCGTAGTAAGTTTGTGATTTTCCATCACTATCTACTTCCCAAATGGTTCTTGCGATAAGACTATTATGTTCTTTAGCAAGACTATTTAATTCTTCTTTAACGGTAGAATAATCTGCTTGACCGCTTAATACTGCTGCACCTGGGAACAGGATTTGTGGAAGAGAGTCTTTCCAAAAGGACAAAGCACCAATCAGAAAGAGTGTCAGAAGAAGATTGCTGATGAAGAGAAATATACGTTTCATAGGAACCTCTTTCTAAAAAAGAGGGAGATCAACCTCCCTCTTCATTGCAGTTATGCGAATTATAGCTTACTACTTTTTAAAATAAGCACTAAAAAACTAAAGTTTTACAAGGTATCGAAGAAAACCCTTTCATAATTATATTTTACTCCTTTTTTAAAAATAAAACAAGTGATGATTGGACTTCGTATAGTAGGTATTTTCAAAAAATTCTCCAATCTTACAAAAATGTAAGATTAAAGTCTCTTTTGTAAGGTTAGGTTATGGCAAGCGGTCTTTTTTTGATGTAAACTAGACTCATAAAGAAAAAAGGAGTAGCATCATGAAACAAATCTTACAGAAGAAAACAAGAAAACCAAGCCACAAAGATATCGAGCGTGTTCAGCTGGGATGCGCTATGATGCAAGCAACATTTCATTTGATGGGATATTAAGAAAGGAGATTCTCATGACACTTTTAGATGTAAAACACGTTCAAAAAATTTATAAAACTCGTTTTCAGGGCAACCAAGTAGAAGCTCTCAAGGATATTCACTTTACCGTCGAAAAGGGTGACTACGTTGCCATCATGGGTGAGTCTGGTTCTGGTAAATCAACTCTTCTCAATATCCTAGCTATGCTGGATAAACCAACTCGTGGTCAGGTTTATCTGAATGGAACTGATACAGCAACCATTAAAAATTCACAGGCTTCTAGCTTCCGTCGTGAAAAGCTGGGCTTTGTCTTCCAAGACTTTAACTTGCTAGATACTCTCTCTGTAAAGGATAATATCTTGCTTCCGCTTGTCTTGTCAAGAAGACCCATTACGGAGATGATGAAGAAATTGGTGGTGACAGCTGAGAATCTAGGTATCAACCAATTGCAAGAGAAGTACCCTTACGAGATTTCTGGTGGTCAGAAACAGCGTGTAGCAGTAGCCCGCGCCATCATCACAGAACCTGAAATTCTCCTTGCGGACGAGCCAACAGGAGCCCTTGATTCCAAGTCATCTGCAGCTCTTCTTGATGTTTTTGATGAAATCAATGAGCGTGGCCAAACCATTCTCATGGTAACCCACTCAACGGCAGCAGCTAGCAGGGCTAAACGTGTACTCTTTATCAAAGACGGCATTCTTTACAATCAAATCTACCGTGGAGAGAAGACAGAGCGTCAGATGTTCCAAGAAATCTCTGATACCTTGACTGTCATGGCAAGCGAGGTGAATTAGTATGTTTCGATTAACCAATAAGTTAGCGGTATCGAACCTGATTAAAAACCGCAAACTCTACTATCCATTTGCACTGGCTGTTCTTTTGGCAGTCACCGTCACTTATCTCTTTTACTCTCTAACCTTCAATCCCAAGATTGCAGAAATCCGTGGAGGTGAAACGATTCAAGCTACACTTGGATTTGGTATGTTTGTCGTTACCCTTGCGTCAGCCATTATCGTCCTCTATGCCAATAGTTTTGTCATGAAAAACCGTTCCAAGGAACTGGGGATTTATGGAATGTTGGGCTTGGAGAAACGTCACCTGATCAGTATGACCTTTAAGGAGTTAGTGCTATTTGGGATTCTAACTGTTGGAGCAGGTATCGGTATTGGAGCTTTGTTTGACAAGTTGATTTTCGCTTTCCTACTCAAACTGATGAAATTAAAGGTAGAACTAGTCGCTACCTTCCAGATGAAAGTTGTCATTACAGTACTTGTTGTCTTCGGTTTGATTTTTCTAGGTCTCATGTTCCTGAATGCCCTTCGAATCGCCCGTATGAATGCCCTTCAGCTCTCTCGTGAGAAAGCAAGCGGTGAGAAAAAAGGTCGTTTCCTACCTCTACAAACTATTCTTGGTTCCATAAGTTTAGGGATTGGCTATTATCTTGCCCTTACAGTAAAAGATCCTCTGACAGCCTTAACAACTTTCTTCCTAGCTGTTTTACTGGTTATCTTTGGTACTTATCTATTGTTTAATGCAGGGATTACAGTCTTCCTACAAATCTTAAAGAAAAACAAGAAATACTATTACCAACCAAATAATCTTATCTCTGTTTCCAACTTGATTTTCCGTATGAAGAAAAATGCGGTTGGACTAGCAACTATTGCAATTTTGTCAACAATGGTTTTGGTGACCATGTCTGCAGCGACTAGTATTTTCAATGCCTCAGAAAGCTTTAAAAAAGTTCTAAATCCTCATGATTTTGGGGTTTCAGGGCAAAATGTTGAAAAAGAAGATTTGGACAAACTCTTGAGCCAGTTTGCAAGTGACAAAGGTTATAATATTAAAGAGAAAGAAGTGCTTCGTTACACTTACTTTGGTGTTGCAAACCAAGAAGGAAATAAGTTAACTATTTTTGAAAAAGGACAAAACCGTGTCCAACCCACAACAGTTTTCATGGTATTTGACCAAAAAGATTATGAAAATATGACTGGTCAAAAACTGTCTCTATCAGGAAATGAGGTCGGACTCTTTGCAAAGAATGAGGGAGTTAAAGAACAGAAAACTCTAACTCTGAACGATCATCAATTTTCTGTCAAAGAAGAATTTACTAAAGATTTCATTGTCAACCATGTCCCAAATCAGTTTAATATTTTGACTGCTGATTACAATTACCTTGTTGTTCCTAATTTGCAAGCATTTTTGGATCAATTCCCAGATTCGGCTATCTATAATCAGTTTTACGGTGGCATGAATGTAAATGCCAGCGAAGAAGAACAACTCAAGGTTGCTGAAGAATATGATAAATACCTCAATCAATTTAATGCTCAATTAAACAAGGAAGGTAGCTATGTTTATGGTAGCAATCTATCAGATGCTAGTGCTCAAATGAGTGCCCTCTTTGGTGGTGTCTTCTTTATCGGTATTTTCCTATCCATTATCTTTATGGTCGGAACCGTTCTGGTCATCTACTACAAACAAATTTCTGAAGGCTACGAAGACCGTGAACGCTTTATTATCTTGCAGAAAGTCGGTTTAGATCAAAAGCAAATCAAGCAAACCATTAACAAACAGGTTTTAACTGTTTTCTTTCTTCCTTTGCTTTTTGCCTTCATACATCTCGCCTTTGCCTACCATATGCTTAGTCTGATTTTAAAAGTGATTGGTGTAATAGATACGAATATGATGTTGATTGTGACCTTGTCTATCTGCGCTATCTTCCTCATCGCCTATGTGCTGATTTTCATGATTACTTCAAGAAGTTATCGCAAGATTGTGCAAATGTAAAAAAGATACCTCGACTTCAAAATCGAGGTATTTCTTGTATTTTATACTCAATGAAAATCAAAAAGCAAACTAGAAAGCTAGCCGCAGGTTGCTCAAAGCACTGCTTTGAGGTTGCAGATAGAACTGACGAAGTCAGTAACCATATATACGGCAAGGCGAAGCTGACGTGGTTTGAAGAGATTTTCGAAGAGTATTAAATGCTGAAAAGTTGTCCGAGTATGAAAGTAACTCCCATGGTTAAAAGACCAATAGCAAGGTTCCGAATCATAGCCGTTTTGGTTGGTGCTTTTCCAAGTTTGGCACTAGTGTAACCAGTGAGAAGAAGGGCCACACCGACGATAAGGACAGTAACAGGGATGCGGTATTCACTTGGGAAAATGGTAATTGAAAGCATGGGTGGTAAGCTACCAAGGAAAAAAGAAATAAAGCTAGAGATAGCAGCGTGCCAAGGATTGGTAAACTCTTCATACTCTATCCCATATTTTTCCTCTACCAAAGCCTTGAGTGGATTATTTAAAAAGGCTTTGTTGGTGAGAAGTTGGGCTGATGTTTCACACTCGCCATTTTGAATATAGGCAGCGTAGAGAGACTTTTTAGCTAGCTCCATGTCTTGGTCTAGCAAGACTTGCTCACGCGCAACGGCTGCTTCCTCGGTATCTTTTTGAGTTGAAACGGATACATATTCTCCACCAGCCATTGAAAAGGCACCAGCTAAGATAGCCGCAAAACCTGATAAAAAAATAATCCAGATATTGCTAGTAGCACTAGCAACCCCGATAACCACACCAGCAATGGAAATAATTCCATCGTTAGCACCAAGAACACCCGCACGCAGGATATTTAACCGACCTGCAAAATTTGAATCGATTTCGTGATTTGTTTCTGACATACTATTCTCCTTTTTATCCAGTATAAAGGAAAAATATAGGGAAATCAATCTTTTAAAAGTATCTGAAAAAAGTTGCACGGTTTTAATGATATAAAAATATTGTTACCTTCTCTAATGGGTCAAACATCAAAGGTAAAAAGGTATGGAGCTATACTACAGTAAAAAGTATGTTGCAAAATGAAAAGTACAAAGGGGATGCCTTACTTCGAAAATGGTCAGGTTATAGAAATATAATCTGGCTTTTTTCTGTGGAGAGTCATATTGGTTTTATGGTATAATAAATAAGATTAGACAGATTGAAGAAATAAAGGGGGATACATAAATCGTTACAAGGTGCAAACCCTAAATGCACTTTGCACACCCCCTAATTCAAAAAAGGAGATAATTGTATGATAAAACTCATTACCACAGAAATGGGGATTAAGTGAATAATACAATAAAAACTCAAAATAGTTAGAAATAAAAGAATTGTAGAGGTAGTATTGAAGTAAGCTAATGTAATTTGATACGTATTGGCTGAAATTAAACCGTTAAAAAGTAGGTAATTGTTAAATAGTTGTTTTAATCGCAAAAAAAGAAAAGGAGTGAACATGGTGATTAATGAATTGATAGCTAGAATAAATCGAGTGTGTAGAAATGATAAGGAAAAAGATATATTATCTTTAACATATATTATTTTGTTAGTATCATATTTTTGTGTGATTGTAGTTCCGCTATTGATTGTTACTTTAGAACCGTTTATCAAATATGGGATTTATCAAACGCCGAGTGTTTATCATTATATTATGAATGGAGGAAATATTCCACAAAAAATAATTAATATTACTTTTGATATCAAAGAATTTATATGGATTTTAAAAATTTCTTTAATTGGACTAATACCTGTAATTTCTAGGATCATTTTTAAGAAAGCTAAGTTTCAGAGTGAATTTATAGTGATGGTATTGTCAATTTCAGGATTGGTATTCGTCAGTAGAGATTACTTAGGTTGGTCGATTATATTTTTAGTGTTTTTATTAATCGTGTATATTATTCCTTTAGGAGAAAGAAAGTATTTTAATTTAATTAATAATGCAAAGTATCTAGAAGAAATAAGAAAAAATTATCTTCATAAAAATCAAGAGTTTTCAAATAGAAAGTTTTATGAAAAATTAGTAGGAAAATTTTTAGTAATAGCAGTGTTGATATTTTTAATAGCAGCACTGTTGAGTTATTATATGAAGATATCATTTATTTTCATGATAATTATTATTAGCTCTTTAACTTGTATTTTATACTTATATAAAGAAACGAAGGATAAAATACTAACAGTATTCAAAAAAGTGATTATTTTTGTGATATTTGTAGTTATATCACTTTATGCCAATAGGATAGTTCCAAGTGAGTTAGATAAAATTTTATTATTAGTAATAACTGTATATTTTTCTTTTGATAGAGTGGTATCTCTAGGAAAAGATATCCAAGATATTATAAAAAAGTATAGCTTGAGATATTATTATGAAGATGAATTTTTATCTGTTAAAGATATAAAGGATGAGTACTTAGAGATGAAGTTTATAAATTCTTTTGAAATAGATGAACATGAACTGATAAAACAAATTATTTTAAGAGATAAAGTATGTTTTTTAGATGAATTAAATCAATTGTGTGAACTCTATACTAGAAAAAAATTTGAAGAATACAGACAGCTTGTGGAGTTTTATTTATACATCATAAATATTAATTCTAAAGAGGAAATTAATTTAAATGATGAAGAAAGAAATCTTAAAAATATTCTTAAAATTCAAAATCAAAAATTATTTCCAATAGAATTATATAAAGAATATGCAACTATTTTATATACTCAGAAAAAATTTGATGAAGCAATTGAATTTTATGAAGAGTTCTTATGGTACCTAAATAAGGATGAACTAAATAACATGTATCAATGCTATAAAGAGCTGGGAAAAGACAAGGAAGCAGGTAAGTTAAAACAACATTATATAAATACTATGTAAATCATGACCACCCATCTATAGCGGGTGGTTTATTTGTCTCGCACCTAACGGAGCGAGACGGACTAATAGTCACATAATCAAAGAAACACTTCACAGAAATTTGTGAAGTGTTCTTCTTAATGTTTGTTTTTTAAACTTTTGCTTATATTTCGATAACATTATGGACTGCCTTTGGACTATTTATGTTTTATACAGCGGTTCGTGATGATATGCGTAATGAAAAAGAACGTAAGGAGAAGAAAAATGATTGAGATAATTTATGGAATCTTTGTGACATTAGTAGGAGTGTATGTTGGAGAAATAGTCATTAGAAGACTAATTGATGTATACATTGAAATAAAAGATAAATTAAGTAAGTAAACGGCAATGGGGATGGAGAGATTCACTCCCTTTATTTGATTGGAGGTAAGAAATGAAAATAGAAAAACTATCACTTGATTTAGAAACTTTTCCAGTATTAATCGAGCAAAGTCAGAAGTGTATCGTTACGCAGAATTTGATAATTTTGATATATTACTATATAGACGTAATCAAAAATATAAAGGAAAAGAAAAATGGGATACTCCATCATTAGGAGACGAACACATTCACAGCTTGAATATTTAAGGCATCAATCAAGTTATCACTAACAAAACAGAGATTATTCAAAATATGGAAAGGTTAGTTAGGATGCTTGAGAATACAGATAATCTAACAGAAACAATCAAAAACTTAGAACTTGAGATGGCAGACATTAGCGAACAAGCATAGAAAATGGTTCAGCGAAATACAAAAGTTATCCAAAACCAAGAAACTTATCAAGCAGAGTATGATGGGCTAGTAGCTAGGTCTGAGAACTTACAAAGTCAGCTCTTTGAGAAATAAAGCACACTTCAACTAAGAAAACAAAGAACAGACGTGAAGATGTTTATAGAATTATTAAGCAAACAAGAACACTTGGTCACAGAGTTTGACGAGAAGATGTTCAACACCTTAGTTGAGAAAATGATTGTATACACAAAAGACAAAATAGAAGTTTACTTCAAAGACAGTCAGATCATAGAAATATAATCTGGCTTTTTTCTGTGGAGAGTCATATTGGTTTTATGGTATAATAAATAAGATTAGACAGATTGAAGAAATAAAGGGG